>JAQUSM010000155.1 GCA_028715095.1 Candidatus Omnitrophota bacterium | reverse complement strand
GATAATGAAGCTTATATGAATACCGGAGTGCAGAGAAGCGGCCTTACCCCGTTTGACACAAATACTACTACCAGCCCTGCCGGAACGCTTTCTTCAGGTAACCTGCGGCCGAAAAAACCTGTGCCGGAGATTTGCGCGGCGCATGGGATTCCTTATGTGGCTACGGCTTCAACAGGATTTCCTCAGGATTTGATACGTAAAGTAAAGAAGGCTATTTCTATTAAGGGGCCTAAATATATCCAGATACATGTGCCTTGTCCTTTAGGCTGGCGTCATGAATCAAATCAGATGCTGCCTGTAGCGAAAATGGCTGTAGAGACCGGCCTTTATCCTTTGTTTGAGTATGAATTTGGAGTAATTACGGCACGCAAGCAGATTGCGCCTAAACCAGTAGAAGAGTATTTAAAGATGCAAGGAAGGTTTAAACACCTCCTCAATAATCCTGTGGAGATTAAAAAAGTACAGGATGTTGCGGATAGCAATATAAAGAAATATAATCTGAAGCTGGAAGCACAAGGGTAAGCCTCACCTGCCGGTAGGCAGAGAGGGAAGGGGGAAGAATGGGAAAGCAAGCAAGGGCGATTGTAGATTTAAGCTTAAAAGATTTAGTGAAGGATTTGAACAAGGCTTATTGCGACGAATGGCTGGCATTTTATCTTTATTGGTATATGGCGCAGACTGTTTCCGGCAGGGCCTATGAAGATATGAAGGAGATGCTTGAGAAAATAGCCAAAGATGAACTAGAGCATGCAGGTGAATTAGCGGATTTGATTACTAAGCTGGGAGATGTCCCGGTAGCTAA
The DNA here is from genome assembly GCA_028715095.1 of Candidatus Omnitrophota bacterium. Classification (GTDB taxonomy): domain Bacteria; phylum Omnitrophota; class Gorgyraeia; order Gygaellales; family Profunditerraquicolaceae; genus UBA6249. The sequence goes on along the minus strand of JAQUSM010000155.1, from coordinate 2,344 downwards.
TCCCATGGATTTGGAAAAAGGGGCTAATGCCGCTTATCTTATGCCTCCGAGGAATACCGCCGATATTAACCGGATTATCCGTATTGTTGCTGAAGCAGAGTCAGGCGCAATTGAGGTGTATAATAAGATTGCCAAGAAAACGTTTGGCAAGGATAATGTTACATATCAATTAGTTACACATATATTGTCGGAAGAAGTAAGCCACGAAGAGATGTTTGAAAACCTTTTGGAAAGATAACAACACCCCGCGCTAAGGCACCCGAAGCCAATAGGTATTGCGTCGGTGTGCGCTATGTAGCGCAGTGTGCCCTTCTGGGCTAGGAGAATAAATATGTCAAAAGTTACGGTTGATACTTCTACATGCGTAGGTTGCGGGTTATGCGAACAGTCATGCCCGGAAGTTTTTGAGGTCCAGGGCGATGGTATTGCTCATGTAAAGGCGCAGGTATGCGCAACTTGTAATCTGCAGGAAATAGCGGATTCTTGTCCGGTAAATTCAATAAAGATAAGCGCTTAATAAGCATTAAAAATGGCCGCATCTAACAATAATAGATGCGGCCATTTTTTTCTCTTCTTTATAATAAGGCCTTTTTCTTTATCTCGTCAGTAAACTTGCCAAAAACCTTGTTTTTCTCGCTTGACAACATATTATCGCCAAATTCCTTCTTTTCCTTGGCGAATTTTTCCTCATCCACAGGTTTATTAGCCTTGAGCTTGATAATATAGTAGCCATTGGGATCGGAAAATATGTCGCTTACCTGGTTTTCCTTTAATTTCTTGGCGTTTTCCCAAAAAACCTTTCCCTGCCCAAGGATATCCAGCTGGTCGCCGGATTTGAAGAATTTAGTCTGCCCGGTTTTAAAGCCATAAGCGCTGGCGCTGGCTATCCGGTTAAACTGCTCCTTTTTTAGTTTATCCGCGCATTCTTTTATTTTGGCCTGGGCGATTTTTCTCGATTCTTCATCTACTATAATTTCTTTGATCCTGTCTTTTACCTCCGCCAGCCCGGGAATTTCTGCAGGCTTCTTTTCTTTAAGAGCGTAAACATAGTATGTTTTATCCACTTTGACTATGGGAACAGGCTGGCCTTCTTTAAGGCTTGAGACCAGGGTTAAAGTTTCCTGCGGTATTTTTAAAGCGGAAGGAGGAGCATATTGTTTAAATAGCCCGGTTTCTTTCTTAGCCAGATTAAGCTCTTTGGATATTTTTTCTAAATCGTATTTTTTGTTTATTAAATCCGTAATCTTTTTTGATTCTGTATCTGATTCGGTAAGGATATATTCCAGGTTCAGGCTGGGGGGTTCTTTAAAGATATCTTTATTTTTATCATAATAGGCAGAGATTTCTTTATCATCCGGTTTAATTTTCTTGGCAAATTCAGCAAATAAGGCGGCAATGTAGTAAATGCTCAGCTCTTCATTCTTTTTTAGCCATTCCTGGCGTATTTGGCTGTCTTCTATCTTTACTCCATCGGTAACCTGGCTGTAAAGTTTAGCCAGGGTAAGGTTCTGACGCATCTGTTCTTCAAAGGTACGCGGCTGCAGGCGAAAGACATACCGCAGGATTTCTACATAGGCCTTATTGTCAAAGGAGGATTTCTTTTGGAAATAAGACATTTTTTGGATGGTTTCAATAACCTCCTTGTCGCTTACGTTCAGCTTGCGTTTCTTTGCCTCCTGCAAGAGTATCAACCTTTCCCATGCCTGCCCCTCTAAATTCAGGTATTTTTCAATTTTTGAGAAGTTATCTCCGAACTGCATGATAGCGGATGTTCTTGTGGCAGCTATGGCATTTTTAAACTCCAGATTGGAGACGTTTTTGCCGAATATCTTGCCGGCAGAAGCACTTTCCTCACGGCTGCGGCTTGAACTGCCAAAACCCCAGAGGGTAAAGGCAGGGATGATGATTATGGCCAGGCCTATCCAGACTTTCTTCGCGGTTTTTTTGTTGCGTAAGATTTTTAACATTTATTCCTCCTGTTAAGCATTAATTATAAGCTAAATATCGCGAATTGCAATAATCATTATTTTGCCGGAACAAAAGCGAAAATAATATTGACAATTTCAGGGAATATGGTATATTTTAAACGTACAGCGTTGTAACATAAGACATTGAAGTCTTCTGGCGGAATTTTCGTCAGAAGATTTTTTGTTTTACCGGACCAAGACGTCCTTTACCCTAACAAGGGGAAGGGCGTTTTTGTTTTGCCGCATTGGGTAACATGAGGGTTAAAATATGTGTTTTGAAGAGCTGCACCAAAAGTTATCGCCAACCATAAAAAGGATTGCTTACCGGTTAAACGGGCATTACCGGTCGTTTAATCATGATGATCTTTATCAAGAGG
>JAQUSM010000154.1 GCA_028715095.1 Candidatus Omnitrophota bacterium | reverse complement strand
CTTATTTCCGTAATATCCCCCAGGACAACCTTAATTTCCGTATTTTTTATAATCACAACTTCCTCCTGCATTGGCGAAAAACAACCTAAACCATCGGTTATTCACCTATTATCTTAATTAATACCCGCTTCTTCCGCTGGCCGTCAAACTCACCGTAAAAAATCTGCTCCCAGGGCCCGAAATCCAGTTTCCCCTTGGTTATTGCCACCACTACTTCCCTTCCCATGACCGTGCGCTTTAAATGCGCGTCCCCGTTATCTTCCCCGGTTAGATTATGCTGATATTTATCTTTCCCAAACGGAGCCAGCTTCTCAAGCCAGATGGAGAAATCTTTATGCAGCCCGCTTTCGTCATCATTGATAAAAACACTGGCAGTAATATGCATGGGGTTAACCAGGCATAGCCCCTCCTTGATGCCGCTTTTACGCAAAGCTTCCTCTACCTGGTCCGTAATATTGATAAATTCCTGTTTCTTCTCCGTATTGAAATAAAGGTAATCCGTGTAAGTTTTCATTTACAATTTCTCCAATATTAATTTGTCGTTTTTCTGGTCAATCTTAAAATTAAATTTTTTCAAGAAAGACATGCCCAGCAGCCCGTCTTCGGGAATAGAAGCGCTTTCCTTTTCAGGCAAAATCGCCGCTTCTATATTTTTGACTTCGGAATCCTGCACGCTGACAGTATCTAAAATTACCATCCTTGCCTTTATCCTGCGGCCATCGGCCACTATCAACTCTACCGGAGTAGCGCTATTTGCGTTAGTATTTATGCCTAAATTACCGGCTATTTTATTTGACAATAATATTAAAGAGGCTCCCGTATCCAGAATAAGGTTGGCCTTGACCTTCTTATTAAGAGTAGTCGTCACCATAACATGCCCGCTTTGCTTATCCACGTTTACTTGTTTAGGCTCATACTCCCTTAGCAGCTCCGCTTCTTTTGCCCTTTCCTGCGCTTTAACCTTTTCATCAGCCCATTGCTGCCTGATCAGTTCAGCCTCCCCGGGTGAAGACCTGTCAATATGGTCTATCTGCTTCCTGGAGAATTTCATTGAGCCAAAACTAATCTCCAGGTCAACGTTGTCGGCGTCCTCTTTCTTGACCAGTCCCTCAATGCTGCGGCCGTTTTTTAAATAAAGCATATCTGCGCCTGCCTGGTTTTTTAAACCAAATAAATTCAAAAATAGCAGCGCCAGAAGAATAATTTTGTTAAAAGGATTCATTTCTCTACCTAAAGTTAACGTGATTTACCTACCCCTATTCTCTTGCAAAACCCATAGACATTGCATTTGCTGCAAAACGGCGAAACAGGAAGACAAATATTCTGGCCAAAGGTCACCAGGATAGTATTTAACTCAATCCATTTCCCGGTGGGAATAATTTTCTGCAGGGCAGACTCTGTTTCCTCGGGGCTGCTCGTTTTTACCCAGCCCAGCCGGTTTGATATCCTGTGCACATGCGTATCTACGCAGATTGCGGGGATACCAAACCCCAAACCTAAAACCAGGTTAGCTGTCTTTCTGCCTACTCCTTTTAACCCCAAAAGCGCATTTAGCGTATCCGGGACCTTGCCGGAGAAGTCTTCCAATAACTTCTTACTTAAATCCAATATTATCTTGCTTTTGTTGCGGTAAAACCCCACCGGATAGATTAATTTCCGGATCCTTTCGGCAGTTAATTTTATCATACTTTCAGGCTTATCCGCAACCTTAAACAACCTTTGGCTGGCCTGGACCGTAGTCTTGTCTTTTGTGCGCAGAGAAAGCAGGCAGGAAATTAGAACGCGGTAATGGTCCTTACTCTTAGAAAACCGGGTAACCGAAGGAACAACAAAACTCCTGATCCGGGCTTTAATAAATTTTAGAGTCTTTAATATCCTGCCGGTGCTCATACCGATATATCCAGGCGCAATTCAGTATATAAACCGTTTTTAATGCCTACCTTGCCCAAATTTTCATCCCTGTATTTAATAGAGCGATTGAAGATATAGCCTGCGGAAACTGATGTTTGGATATATTTATTCACTTGATATTTAAACCCCGTGCCTAAATGCGTTTCATTATATTCAAGCACCACATTTTTAAGGTTATCTTTCTTCACCTCAAACTCATCCGCAGACATTTCCGCCTCAAGCAGCAGGGTCAACTTATCGTTTACAGCATAAGTAATTTCCGGCCTGCTGGGGACAATATTAAAAGTAAGCCTGTCATCAGGCTTGTAGATAAAACCCAGGATCGGCACGACCACATCTTCAAAATCCGGAAATACACCTACCCCGCAGATAAAAATCCATTTTTTATCCGGCTGATAAATTAAAAAGTAGCGCTGCGGTATGCGAAAGGAGGAGGAATTAAAATTCCAATTATCAGTGTAAAACGACGGCGCAAGCCCTACGGTAAAATAAGTTTTATCAAAAAAGAACGGCAGGGTAGTTTCGGCGCCGACAGATAATTGGGTTAAGCGCGAAGGCAGCTTTACGCTGGTTGTATTATGTATCCCTATGTACCTTGAGCCGATTGCCAACTCTACCGGTAATTTTCCAAAAGCCTTGAAGTCATAACTAAACTCGGAAGCTGAATCAGTAACTGCCACTTTACCCTGCTGGGAACGAGCCCCCCGGGAAGGCATATAGCGCACATAGCTATCCAGCTCATAAGGAGGTTCTTTCTCTTTTTCTTCTATAACATGCCCGAGCTTCTGGCGGTAGTCGGTTTCTGGAGCTGAAGAGTCCTCTGCATGCGCCTCCTGCAAATAAGGCCGGAGGAACAAGCCGATAAATAACGCAAACAATACCAACCTGCATTTTCTCATTTATATCTGGTTAAGGCTTTTTGCCAAAAAACGCATCGGTAATCCCTTTAATAATATCGGTTACCGCCGGTTTAAAAGAATATTTTGGCTCCTGGAGCGAGCCGCTTAATTTAATTACCCCCATCTTACCCGCCTGCCCCATGATTGCGGTAGTGACATCCTTTAATGTGCCGCTTAAAGGAATCATCTCGCTTAAGATATTCACGTCTAAAGCGCCATCAAGGGAACCGTTAAAACCGATTTTTAACGAACCGGATAGCTCTGCGACATTACCTTTTAAATTCAGTTTATCCGTATAAACAAAACTGTTTTTTACCAGGAAGCTGGAAGAACACTCTGAA
>JAQUSM010000022.1 GCA_028715095.1 Candidatus Omnitrophota bacterium | reverse complement strand
CTTACGCCCGGACTTGAAGAAGAGGTCATTGCCCGGGCTCCTGCGGCTGAGGCGCCGAAAACCATATTGATCGCCGCTAATTCAGATTCTGCCTGGATAAAAACTCCTCCGGACTCAATCATATGTTTTGCCATATAAGCAATCAATTCGTTCTGAGGAGTAATGGGATAACCGGCATAAAACCTGCAGCCTGCCTGCAGCGCCCCTTCGGCAATTGCCTCATTCCCGGTCATTAAGATTTTCTTCATTTATATACCTCAATACAGCATTCAGGACAGATAATGGCGCACATTGAGCATCCGGTGCAGCCAGGGCCTTCTTTTGTCTTCGCAGGATTCAACCCGCGGGAATTTAAATCTTTATCTGCGATAATCAAACCCTTAGGGCAGAATTTTATACAAAGCAGGCAGCCTTTACACTTTTCTCTATTTATAATAATCTTGGCCATATCAGCTTGTGCACTTAACGGGAATCTCGGTTTTTATTCTCTCACAAATACCTGCGGCAGTTAAGCCATATTTTTCCAACAACCTGTCCCTATTGCCGTGCTTTATGAATTCAGAAGGCAGGCCGATTTTTATTACCGGTTTATTTAATGCTTCACTTACAGCGCTGCCGAAACCGCCAGGGATAATTCCCTCTTCAACGGTAAAAATAAATTTGGAATCTTGCGTAGCGGACTTAAATAAATCTATATCTAAAGGACTGATGAAACGGGCGTTAATTAAAGTCCCGTTTAGGCCTTGTTTCTCCAAAGACTCTACCGCCTTTAGGCAAGGCAAAACCATGCTTCCTGCGGCAATTACAACAAAATCTTTTCCTTCTTTTAATTTCTCCGCTCTTCCCAACTCCAGATTTAAAGGCTCAAAATTAACCGGTATACAAGTTGCCTTAGGATACCTGATGGCTACTGGTTTATTCAAACTAAACGCGAATGTAAGCATGTTTTCTAACTCCGCTGCGTCCTTAGGCGCCATTAGCGTTAAATTCGGTATATTCCTTAAAAAAGATATATCGAAAATCCCCTGATGGGTTACGCCATCTTCCCCGACTATGCCTGAACGGTCAATAGCGAAAACAACCGGCAGGTTCTGGAGGGCCACCTCTTGGATAATCTGGTCATAAGCCCTTTGCAGGAATGTAGAATATACCGCGATCACCGGCTTAAAGCCGCCGGTGGCAAGGCCGGAGGCAAAACAGACTGCATGAGCCTCGGCAATACCCACATCAAAAAACCTGCCCGGATAATTATCCCTGAACTTATCAAGGCCTGTGCCTTCCGGCATGGCCGCGGTTATCGCCACAATCCTTAAATCATCTTTTGCCAGCTGCACTAACTTATCACTGAAAACTTGCGTGTAATTTTTTTGGCCCGGGACTTCTTTCGCCAAGGATTCGCCCGTGGAAATTTTAAATTTTCCGGTACCGTGAAATCTCACGGGTTCATTCTCTGCCGGAGGATAGCCTTTGCCTTTTTTTGTAATCACGTGCAGTATCCTTGGGCCTTTTATGCCCAGTATATTCTTTAATGTGGGAATGAGGCTGTTTAAATTATGGCCGTCCAGAGGGCCAAAATACCTGAAACCCAGTTCCTCAAAGAACATCCCGGGGATAAATAATCCCTTCAAGCCTTCTTCAAACTTATTAGCCATTTTCAAAATACGGCCGCCCTTAGGGATGCGCGATTGCACAAAACTCTCAAGAGAATTCTTAAAACGGTTATATAACGGCAGCGATATAACTTTATTCAGATAAGTACTTAAAGAACCGGAATTAGGGGCGATACTTAATTCGTTGGTATTTAAAACAATCAAAATGTCTTTTTTAAGGTGCCCGGCGTTATTGAGCCCTTCAAAACACAACCCGCCGCTTAACGAACCATCACCAATCACAGCCGTTACTTTAAAATAGTTACCCGGCCCAAGAGAATCCCTGGCAGCAACCAATCCTAAGGCTAATGATACCGCGTTTGAACTGTGACCGGTAGTAAAAGGATCATAAGCTGACTCATCCTTACAGGGAAATCCGCTCAAGCCCTCATACTGCCTGAGAGTATCAAATCCGGAATTACGGCCGGTTAATATCTTATGCGCGTACGCCTGGTGCCCTACGTCAAAAACAATCTTGTCCTGGGGGGCATTCAGGCAATAATGCAGACAAATAATCAATTCTACTGCTCCCAGACTTGAAGCCAGGTGGCCGCCGGTCTGCGAAACTACCTGAATCAACCTTTCTCTTATCTCCCTGGATAAACAGTTAAGCTCATCTACGCTTAACTGTTTCAGGTCCTGCGGAGAATTGATCTTTTCTAAAAACATCTACTTTTCTTCCTCTGGCGCCGGTTCGTCGAACTTCTCCAAATCAAATTTTCCGTCTTTTTTCATAAGCAATTCAACTTTCCGCTGGGCATCAGCTAAAGTCCTGGAACATGACTGCGCCAGTTTGACCCCTTCTTCATATTTTTTAAGAGACTCCCCCAATGTAATCTTACCGCCGGAAAGCTCTTCAACAATCTTTTGCAATTTTTTCAAGTCTTCTTCAAACATCGTTTTTTCCTTCATCGCCGATTACCTCCTGCACTAAACTTATGAATGCACCCTTATGCAAAACTGTTTTCAGCCTGTCCCCCGGTTTTATTGAGCCGGCATCCTTGATAATTGAGCCTTCCGGCATAAGCATACTTAAGCTGTAACCGCGCGATAATATGGATAGCGGGCTTAATGTCCCTAATCTTTCGATTAATGAACTGCTGCGTTCCCCTGCCAACTCTAAAGCATGCTGCATATTATAGTTTAAACCGGAAAACAGCTCATCCAGGAATTGCTGTTTTTCCAACAGGCGTTCAGCCGGGCTCTTAATCATATGAGTAAGCCCGATGAGCCTGTTTTTTAAACCACTGATTTGCTCCGTAACCGAAAAATCCAGCTCATGCCTGGCGCCGGTAAGCTCGGCAATCAAATCATTCTTTTTATCAACGATAATTTTGGCCGCAGCCGTCGGCGTCTCTACAAAAACGTCCGCTGTCAAGTCCGAAAGGGTAGTGTTAATCTGGTGCCCCACCGCAGAAATAACCGGCAAGGCCGAATTATAAATTGCCCGCGCGACGATCTCCTCGTTAAACGGCCAAAGGTCCTCAGTGCTGCCGCCACCCCGGCTGACAATAATCAAATCTATTTTACCGAAACAGTTCAACTCTTCTACTGCCGCTGCAATCTCTGCGGCCGCCTGATCACCCTGCACGCGCACAGAACGGATAAGCACATCCACTCCCGGAGCCCCCTTCTTAAGGATCTGCAGGATATCACGCACTGCTGCCCCTTTGATAGATGTAACAATGCCCACAGAAAAAGGCATCAGCGGCAAGGTTCTTTTATGCTTTAAATCAAACAAGCCTTCCTGTTCTAATTTTTTCTTCAGTTGTTCAAAGGCCAGTTGCTGCGAACCGATTCCTTTAGGCTCAATTTTTTCAACTATAATCTGATATTGACCGCGCGGGCCATAGACATCTATTTTACCAAAACAAATAACTTTTAGGCCATCCTCAAGTTTAAACTTCAAGCCCTTATTTGCATAAGCAAACATCGCGGCGGAAATCAGCGCACCCTGGTCTTTAAGCGAAAAATAAAAATGCCCGCTGGAGGCGGCTTTAAAGTTAGATACTTCGCCTTCAATCCAAAGCTCTCCGAGTTTCTGCTCAAACAGGCTTTTGATCTCCTGAGTGATCTCGGAAACAGTATAAATATGCTTAGTTACTTTCTGCATTCTTTAGCGGTTCTTCAGAAACATTTACTGCCGGTTTTTCCTCAACAACAGGCAGGGGTTTCTTCTTAAAAACCAACAACTGCACCGAATAAGGAGCCAGCTCCATTGTTTCGGTATACCCCTGGGTAAAATCCACCTCCCGTTCATCTCCCGGCTTAAACGCACAATCACGGCTGCAACTATTATCTACCACATACCTGCTGAACAGATAAACGTCTTTTGCGCCTTTAAAAGAAATCTTTATTTTACGGTTAGTTGTCGAAAATTTCCCGGCCAGGTTATTAAGCTCTATGGCATTACTAAGCATGCTTTTGGCTTTAACCGGCAGACGTAAAGCAGATAAATCCAGCTGACCGGAAAGAATTTTTTCTATCCGGTCGGATTTAACAATATTAATAATATACTTTCTCTCCGCACTGTTTAAATCAACTATGTTCCTTGATAAATAATTCATTGCTGCCTGAGGGTCAATATAGTTATAAACAAGCACGGCCAGGTAATCCTGACTCCTTGTAGGAATTATTCCTGCAAATTCATCCGTTGAAGCAACCGGCAATAATTCATTGCCCAGAAGGTTAAGCAGCCGAAAGGTGTTGTAGCTGGCCTTAGCAGCCCCTTTGTAATCAGGGCGGTCCTGCCCATCAAAATAAAAAATCCCAAGATTCCTGCTTACCCCGTCCTTATGATTCCCCCAAAAATCCTCAAGGCAGAAATATGTCTGATAGTCCAGGCCGGCATCCTGCATATTTTTAAGGCGCGCAGGTATAAAACTGGCGGTAATATAAGCCTGCTTGCCTCTTTTAGGAGAAATATTGGCGGCAACATCAAAGTTCCACTCATCTATAATTAAGGGGAGGTTGCTTTCAAAATGGAAATAGCTTAACCACTCGCGGATCAACTTGATAAAAGGTTTGGCATAAATACTGAGTTGTTTCTCAAGCTGCGGGTCCGAAGAATAAGCGTGCCACGAGATAAAATCCAGCGGCAATTTATAACTATTACAGTATTTTATCAGTTCATAAATCAAGCTCCCTTCCGGAGTAAGAATATCATTGGGCTGGGTATTGGCAAACCAGCAGCTTGTAGACGGCCCGCCTAAAGGTATATGTATCTTGGTCTCCTGCCGCAACTCTTTTACCGCTTCACCAACGATACGGTAAAGATTAAGATACTCCGAACTTTCCCCTAAAAAGAAATCCCCCAGGTCAGGGGCATTCCAAACTTCATACCAGATATTATATTTCTTCTCACAGCTTAACCGTCGGATAATATCTTTAACCAATTGCTTGTATGCCTCCAGGTTATGCACGGCGCTGTTTTTATCAAGAACCTTGCCTAACCCTGAAGGAGTACCGAAGAGATCCAGGATAATTACCCCTCCGGAATCGCTGATCTTTTTAATCACTTCCTCATAACTGTCTAAAAGCTTATCCTTGGCTTCCTTGTCTTTGGCCAGTTGTTCAATCTCCCAAAGATTATATTGCATGCGGTAAAAGTTAGTAAAACCTATTTCAGCCTGCCAGGTTTCCAGGATACCCTTGGCGGCCAATGTTTGCGGCCAATCTGCATCATGATGCATGCCTCTGCCGCTTAAATCAATACTGGGTTTGTATATTTTAGGAAGGGTTATTGCGGTAGAATTCAGATCTATGTTAAACTCTAATTCATCGGGAGTTTGAGCAAAACAGGCGCCAAACCAAGAAAAGGCCAAAAAAACCAGGATTAATAAAATTACCTTTCTTTTATTCATTTAAAAGCTTCTTTTGTATTCTTATAATGGAGCGCGCCAAGCCAGTCTTTTCATCTATCTGGACAAAAGCACCATGCAATTGGATGTTTTCTTCAGCGACGTTAAATTTTACCGGGATAGAGCTTAAGAAACGGGTAAGCACGTCCTCTACCCTTCTGCCGATTACAGAATCATACGGCCCGGTCATACCTACGTCAGTTATATAAGCGGTACCCTTAGGCAGAATCTTTTCGTCGGCAGTCTGGATATGCGTATGCGTTCCCAGAATAGCAGAAACCTTGCCATCCAAATACCAGCCTAAGGCCACCTTCTCCGAAGTAGCCTCTGCGTGTACATCCACAATAATAATTTTTGTTTCTTTGACTAACTCCTCGCAGGCCTTAAGGGCAGTCTTAAAAGGACATTCCAAGGCATCCATAAAAACACGGCCATTTACGTTGATTACCCCGACCTTAACTCCGTTTGCAGCCTTAAACACATTGGCCCCGCGTCCGGGAGAGCCTAACGGGTAATTCAAGGGCCGCAGGATTCTCTCCTCCTGGTTAATTAACTGAAAAATCTCGCTCTTTTTCCAGATATGGTCTCCGGAGGTCAGCACATCTACTCCCGATGCAAATAACTGAGCGGAAACTTTAGAGGTGATCCCCGATCCGCCGGAGGCATTCTCGGCGTTAGCAATCACAAAATCTAATCCCAGTTCTTCTTTAAGCCCGGGAAGCAGCTTATCAATTGCTGTTCTGCCCGGCGAACCTACTATATCACCGATAAAAAGTATATTCATCTATTTGGCGTATTCTATTGCTCGCATTTCACGGATCACCGTAACCTTAATCTGCCCCGGATACTCCATCCCCTCTTCAATTTTTTTACGTATATCCCTGGACATGGCCACTGCCTCGTTATCGTTTATTTTTTCCGGCTGCACGATTACGCGGATCTCGCGTCCGGCCTGAATAGCAAAAGACTTTTCCACCCCTTTGAATAAATTGGCAATAGACTCAAGTTTATCCAGGCGCTTAATATAAGTCTCAAGGGTTTCTCTTCGAGCCCCGGGCCGCGCGGCGCTTATGGCATCGGCGGCTATAGCTAAAACCGCATACAAACTCTGCGGCTGGGCTTCTTCATGATGCGATGCAATTGAGCCGATTACTTCAACAGACTCATTGTATTTTTTAGCCAGCTCTGCTCCCAGGTTAGCATGCGTTCCTTCAACCTGATGGTCTACGGCTTTACCTATGTCATGCAAGAGCCCGATCCTGCGGCCTAATTTAAAATCCAGCCCCAATTCCGAGGCCATTACCCCCAGCAAGTATGAAACCTCCTTGGAGTGCTGCAAGGCATTCTGTCCGTAGCTGGTGCGGTACTTAAGCCGGCCAAGAAGCTTGATTATCTCGGGATGCAATCCATTAACTCCGGTATCAAAAGCCGCCCGCTCCCCTTCCTCGCGGATCTTCTCATCCATCTCTTTTTTGGTCTTTTCAACTATCTCTTCAATGCGGCCGGGGTGAATCCTGCCGTCTGAGATTAATTTCTCAAGGCTTAAACGGGCAATCTCGCGCCTGACTGCATCAAAGCCGGATAAGGTAACCGCCTCCGGGGTATCGTCGATAATTACGTCAACTCCGGTAGCCATCTCCAAGGCGCGGATATTCCTTCCTTCGCGGCCAATAACCCTTCCCTTCATTTCATCATTAGGCAGGTTTACCACGCTTACGGTTGACTCAACCGTATGCTCCGCGGCGCAGCGTTGAATTGCCAGGCTTACAATTTCACGGGCTTTCTTATCTGCGGTACTGCGCGCCTCTTCTTCCTGGCGCCTGATCAATATTGCCTTTTCATTATTCAATTCTTCGTTAAGACGGCTAAGCAGAATCTGTTTTGCCTCTTCGGCGGAAAGAGAAGAAATCTTTTGCAGCCTTTCTTTTTCTTCGACAACTAAAGCATGAAGCTGGTTTTCTTTCGTTTTTAACCCATCTTCCTGTTTCTTAAGGTTGTTATTGCGCGAATCAATCTCTTTTTCTTTTTGTTCCAAGAGATCCAGCCTGCGGTCAATATTCTCCTCTTTCTGGGTAAGCCTGCGCTCAAGGTTAGTGATCTCCTGTTTGCGATCTTTGGTCTCCCGTTCGAAATCCTGACGCATACGGTACAAAAGATCTTTGGCTTCCAGTTCTGCTTCCCGGCGCTTATCCAGCACCTCTTTTTTAGCAAACTCCAGGATATGCTCGGCTTGAGCTTCGGCGCTTTTTAGTTTCTTTTCAGCGATGTGCTTGCGTAGAAAATAACCGGAATATGCGGCAATTAAAGCAATGACTATGAGTATTACCATGTTGAGAATCATTTCTGTCCTCCCTTTTGAACTTACTTTGCGAGTTTCTTAAAGGAGTTTAGGAAAAGATAATCTTATTCACGCTTACATCGTGCGCGGTGGTGGGGATTAAGGGTAAGATTTGAAAATCAAAAGCCAGGCCTATGGAAGGCGTATCAGAAAGTTTACTTAAGAAACGGTCATAGCAACCTTTGCCGCGGCCCAGGCGGTTACATTTTTTATCAAAGGCTAAGCCGGGAACAATGATCAGATCCAGGTCCCCTGGCTCAACATTTGCCTTAGCTACAGGTTCTAATACCCCATAAGGGCCTTTTTTCAGTCTCGCATTATCTTCTAATATGGCTGGCTGCATAGTTTCTCTATCTTTTCTGCAAACTGGCACGCATATAATCTTACCTATCTTTTTAGCTTCCTTAATCATCTCTGCTGTATTTACTTCCCCGCCAAAGGCGATATAAAACATCACTATCTTGGCTTTCCTAAAAACCTTATTCCTTAAAAGTTTATCTTTAATAAACCTACTTTTTCGGGTTCGGTCTTCCTCCTTCTGAATTTTTAATTTCAAGAGAATTTTACTACGTATTTGGGCTTTTGTCAACATAGCTTAGGTTACAAACAAATTTACTCTTCGTGAGCATGCCCCTTTTCTTCAAAGGGCACAGGTTTACCCTGTTTTGTGTAATAATCTTTTAAGGCCGAACGCAGGGCCTCCTCTGCCAGAACCGAACAGTGCATTTTCACAGGAGGCAGACCTCCCAAGGCTTCGGCAACCGCGCTGTTGGTAATAGTCAGGGCCTCGGTAATACTCTTGCCTTTAACCATCTCCGTAACCATGGAGCTGGTAGCCACTGCAGCGCCGCATCCGAAAGTTTTAAATTTAACATCGACAATAATCTCATTTTCGATCTTTAGATACATCTTCATCACGTCACCGCAGACAGGGTTCCCCACGGTACCGATACCGCTGGCATTAATAATCTCGCCCACATTGCGCGGATTGGTGAAATGATCCATAACTTTCTCGCTATAGGGAAGCGGCTCTGCCATTATTTACTCATGATTAATTTATGCGGCCGGGATGACTTTTTATAGTCCCGCTCTTTATGAATCTGCCTGATCTTATCCAGGTCATTCTTCTTTTCCAGCTCTTTATAAATCAAAACCCAGACGCAATCTTTTTCGTTATCCACTTCGCATTTACCTTTGTTCATCCCCCCGCACGGCCCGTTTAAGAGGCCTTTAGGACAAAGTGTAACCGGACAAATTCCCGAAGTCTGGCCCAGAACGCACTCTGCGCACATGGAGCATTTCTCATAAAAATTACCTTGCGCGTCCATAACCGCCCCAAAAATAGTGTTGTTGGCCGGCAAGATTGCCTGGCTTAAACGATTATTATCTTTTACTGACTGCACTCCCAATCCACAGGCCAAAACTACAACTGCCTCTGATTCACGCAAGGCTTTAATATTTCTGGCCAACTCCGTCTTAATTTGGGCAGCAACACAAGGAGCGCTTGGCATACAAAACCCGGTAACAGTTTTACTTTTAGCCTCAAGTTCAGCTTTCATTTTTAGTAACTCCGGCTGGCCGCCGCTCTTACAAGTAGCAGCGCATTCTCCGCAGCCCACTAAAAAGATTTTATTATATTCTTTCAGGCTAAGCAGCAATTCCTCTAAGGGTTTTTGTTGGCTGATAATCATGATAAAATTTTAACACAGTTCCATATCTATCTCAAGTAAAAAGAGGAGGTTTTACTCCTGCTATCCTTCGCGGAAATAATCTTCCATGATGTCTTCCAGCCCTACATCATCCAGGCACTCTAATTCACCGCTGCTTTGAACATCCACAAACTTATCAAGCAGGCCGCCTTCCTCTAAGAATCGCGATACCTGGGTAAACACTGAACCCGCTCCATCCATGAAACTTCTTGGTGAGCGGTCAACATGCGGTTTTAGAAAGAATAAATTTACCTTTGCGCGCGTGCTTGCCACATAAAGCAGCCTGCGTTCTTCTTCTATATCCTCCTCGGTCTCAAGAGACAGGTAAGAAGGCAGGTGCCCTTCGGCAACATAAATCAAGAAAACAGTATGCCACTCCAGGCCTTTTGCCGAATGTATTGTGGATAGCGTAAGAACGGTATCATCTTTATCATTTTTTCCCGACTCTACTATGCTTCTTTCCGGAGGCTCCAGCGCCATATCTGTCAGAAAATGCTCTACCGAATCATAGCGCTGGGCAATGCGCAGTAAAGAGTCCAGATCATTTAAGCGCTTATTAAAATCATCATATTTTATTTTTAAAAGCGGCTGGTAATAATCAAGGAACCTCTCGATAATCTTTGACGGCGGCTGGATACTGCAATCAGCTCCTTTTAAAAGTTCAAGCAGCTTGATTAAACTATCCCCTTTCCTTAACAGGGGCTCATCCGAAATGCCCCCCTGCATAACTATTTCAATAATCTTTTGCGCGGTTTTAGGACCGATTCCCGGAATCAATAAAAGCGCGCGCAACCAGCTAACCTGATCTTTTATATTATGAGCGATGCGCAAATAAGATAAAAGATCCTTGATGTGCGCGGCCTCAACAAATTTCTGGCCTCCATATTTTACAAAAGGGATGTTCCGTCCGGCCAGTTCAATTTCTAAATCATTGGAATGCCATCCTGAGCGGAAAAGTACGGCTATCTCGTTTAAAGGCACGCCCTCTTCCCTGAATTCCAGTATTTTATCCGCTACAAAAGATGATTGCGCATTCTCGTCCGGGCAATCGATAAAAACCGGGACATTGCCATCCTTTTTCCTGGTGTAAAGATGCTTTTCGAATTTTTCTTTTGCCCGGGCAATAACTGCATTGGTCAGATTTAGAATCGGCTGCGTCGAACGATAATTCTCTTCGAGAGTAATAATCTTGGTGCCTTTAAAAATTTTAGGAAAATCCATTATATTCTTGAAATTGGCCCCGCGGAATGAATAGATGCTTTGGGCATCATCGCCTACCACCATGATATTGGTATGATCCGCAGCTAAAAGACAGGCAATATGCGCCTGAAGCTTATTTGTATCCTGGTATTCATCAACCATAATATATCTGTATTTAGCAGCTAAGGCTAAACGCACATCTTCATGCCTGCTTAATAGATCCTTCAAGAAAACTAAAAGGTCATCATAATCTAAAAGAGACTTTTGCAGCTTATACCTCTTGTACTCATCGCGCATTTTCTTTACCTGGTCAGTAAACTCGATAAACTGCGGGTATTCATCATAAAGGACGTCTTTAATATCTTCGGATTTATTCACGCTCTTGGAAATTACTTCTAAAATGGCATGCTTACGGGGAAAACGCTTCTCGGATTTATGAAACCCCAGCTGCGTACGTATTAAATTTACCGCATCCTCGGCATCCGAACGGTCCAGGATGGTAAAATTATTGCTGATCTCCAAAAGCCCGGCGTATTTTCTCAAGACCATATTCGCAAAAGAATGGAAGGTACCTCCGGAAACATGCTTGCACCTTTCATCTAAAAGCAGGCTTGCCCGGCGCAGCATCTCTTCGGCGGAACGGCGAGTAAAGGTAAGCAAAAGAATCTGCTCAGGCCTGACTCCTTTCTCAACCAGGTAAGCAACCCGGTGGACTAAAACACGCGTCTTGCCGCTACCTGCGCCGGCAATTACTAAATGCGGGCCGTCAATAGACTCCACTGCTTTTAATTGCGCGCAATTTAAT
>JAQUSM010000021.1 GCA_028715095.1 Candidatus Omnitrophota bacterium | reverse complement strand
GCAGCCAGAGCCCTGCGCGCATCACCTTCACAAATCCTGGCTAAGAAATTAAGCGCTTTTTTATCAGCCCTAACCCTGATGTTGCCTAACCCCCTGTCCTTATCTTTTAAAGCATTATTAATTATCTCTAACAGGGCTGCTGTCTCAAGCGCTCTTAATTCACAAACAATGGAACGGGAAAGCAGGGCTGAGGTAAGCGAAAAATAAGGGTTATGCACGGTTGCCCCGATCAATATAAACCTGCCTTCCTCCAAATCAGGCAAGAGCACATCCTGCTGCGCTTTATTAAAACGGTGTATCTCATCGATAAAAAGAATGGTTTTATTTTGGCCCTGACTGGCTTTTAATTTAGCGGCAGCAATAACCTTTCTTAATTCTTCGACGTTAGAAGTAGTGGCATTGATAGCCACATAGCTTGCCTGGGTAATCTTAGCGATGCACCAGGCCAAAGAAGTTTTTCCGGAACCGGGAGGGCCGAAAAGAATAAGCGAAGTTAAACGATCGGCCTCAATAGCACGGCGCAATAATTTTCCTTTGCCTAATACATGATCCTGGCCCAACAGTTCATCAAGGTTAGCCGGCCGCATGCGTACCGCTAAAGGTAAATTTTTATCCTGGATGTGGGATTCCTGGGTAAATAGATCCATTCACATTATCCCCGGCCTAACCGCTTTGTAATTTCTTCGGGATTAATTCGCGCATATAACTTACGACGCTGTATATTAAAATATGCTCCGTAAGTTATGCGCTTATTAAAAAAAATCCCCGCAGAAGTGCCGTTGGATAGATAGTCTGAACCGATTTGGTTTCAGGTGGGTGCCCTCCCCTTGGCGCCTAAGCGGCAAGAGAGTTTGGGCTCCCTGAAAAAAAAGTGTTGGTTCAATAATTATCAAGATCTCCAACGTGCACCGCAGGGATATCTAAAAGAACATGTATTTTCTATAAAAAGTATAACACATATCCAAGGTTAAAGTCAATCCTGGCTATATTTTCCATCTTTCTAACGCAATTTTATACTAAAACGCTCTTCTAATAAAGAGCAGATGGAATTATGCAGCAGGCTTATTTCCTCTTCGGTAAGCGTCCGGTCATCTGCGCGATAAACACATGATACAGTTAAACCTTTGCATCCTTCAGGAATCTGTTTGCCCTGGTAATAATCTACAACCTCCGCTGAGCGCAAAAGCGGCAGCCCCTTGCCTGTTATTACCGTAAGCAAATCTTTGATAGATATGTCGCCTTTAACTACAAAGCTTATATCCCTGGTTATCGCCGGATATTTTGGAAGCCCCGAGAACTTATTATCTATGTTCACGAACGCGGATATTTTTCCTAAATTTATCTCCGCTAAAATAACCTGCTTGTTCTTGATATCAAAGGCATCCAAAACTTTCTTATTTAAATTAAGCATGATGCCTATTTCCTGTTGATTGACAATAATACTAACTCCTCTTTCTCCTTGAGCCCTGAAATCATAATCCCTGATCCCGAGTTTATTAAACAGGCCCTCTAAAATACCTTTTAAATGCAGGATAGTAACCTCATCCCTGATTAAACCCTGTCTGGTTAAAAAAGAATGCATTCCGCATAAAGCTATGCTTAAAGATAATGACTCATCTACGCTGCCCGGCCTTATCGCGCCTTGACTTACAGGATTGCCAGATGCGCCCTTTCCGTATGAAAAAACATTGGCTATCTCAAAAATATTAACATATTCCTGCTGCTGATCCAAGTTATACGCCAGACAGCGGATCAGGCTGGGTAGAAGCGTAGGGCGTAAAACTTCTTGTTCTTTGCTTAAGGGGTTAAGAATTTCAACCGATTGCGCATCCGGTTTAATCCCGGATTTCTTTAATAAATCCCGGTCGACTAAACTATAGGTGATTGCCTCATGCAGGCCTAAACCAACCAACACGTTTTTTATCTGGGGGACAATATCTCTTTTCCCTCCAATGTTTACATTGGGCTTTATCGCAGGCAGCGTTTGCGCAATCTCGGAGTAGCCATAAATACGCGCAACCTCCTCCGCTAAATCTATGGGTAATTTTACATCCTGGCGGAAACCAGGCACCCCTACTACAAGCCTGTTTTTTGATTGCATTTTTAAATCAAAACCCAGGCCGCTTAGAATTTTCTTGATCTTAAGCGCCGGGATATCCGTTCCTAACATTCTGTTTACATATGCTGGTTCTAAATTAATCATCGCGCCGGATATCTTAGGCGAGCTCGGGCACTTATATCCACAAGGCTTTCCGGAGGCCAAATTACAAATCAATTCCTGGGCAGCCAAAGAAGCCGCCTTGGCTGTTTCTAAATTAACCCCCCTTTCAAATCTGTATGCTGACTCGGATTGTAAGCCCAATCTTTGCCTGGCGCGGCGTACAAGCACGGGATTAAACACCGCTGACTCAAGTAAAATATTGCGCGTCTTAAATGTGACCTCCGTATCTTTGCCTCCCATAATCCCAGCTATGGCTTGCGGCCTATCTTTATCCGCAATAATTAAGATGTCATTACCAAGAAGCCTCGGCTGGTTATCCAAGGTAACCATTTTTTCTCCTGCTTTAGCACGGCGCACAACAATTTCTTTCCCTGCTAAAAGATCCAGATCAAAAGCGTGCAACGGATGGCCCAGTTCGAATAAAATATAATTGGTGATATCAACGATATTATTTACGCTGCGACAGCCTAATAGCTCCAGCCTTTCTTTAAGCCACAGCGGCGAAGGCCCAACCTTGACCCCGCAGATTAGCCTGGCGCTGTAAAATGAGCAGTCCTTCTTGTCTAAAATAGATATTTTTACCGGGTTAATCTCTTTTGCTTTTATCTTCGGCTCTTTGAAAACTGCAGCCTTAAGCTTTTCCCCTGTAACAGCTCCGATCTCCCGGGCAACCCCTAAGATACTTAGCCAATCCGGGCGATTCGAGGTAATTTCTATTTCAAAAACAAAATCCCTGCCCGCCTCTTCCAGGGAAACTACCTCCAGACCCGCCATAGTCAGCTTTTCTGCCAGCTCCTTAGGCGAAATTTTAATATTTAAAAACTCTTTTAACCAATTATAGGTTACTTTCATATTCTAAAATTGTTTTAGGAACCTCAAATCATTCTCAAAGAATAGCCTGATATCATTAATCCCGTATTTAAGCATGGCAATCCTTTCTATGCCCATGCCAAAAGCAAAGCCGGTATATTTTTTAGGGTCGTAATCAACCTGCTTAAAAACATTGGGATGGATCATACCTGCGCCTAATATCTCAAGCCATCCTTTTCTGCCGCAGGCAGAACAACCCTTTCCTTTACAAATCAGACAAGAGATATCCACCTCCGCCGATGGTTCGGTAAAAGGAAAAAAATGGGGACGAAAGCGCATTTTAATATCGCTGCTAAAGACGCTTTTAAGAAAGAAACTCAATATCCCCTTTAAATCAGAAAACCTTACATTTTCATCAACCAGAAACCCTTCAATCTGATGGAACATAAAAAGATGGCTGGCATCCACGGCATCCGGCCGGTAAACCCTGCCCGGGACAACAATAGCCAGCGGAGGCTTATGTTTTTTCATTGTCCGCACCTGCACAGGAGAAGTATGGCTGCGCAAGAGAAAATTGGTATAGTTCTTCAGATAGAAAGTATCGAAGGCGTCGCGGGAAGGATGCTCTAACGGGATATTTAAGCCTGTAAAGTTATTGTGCTCTGTTTCAACTTCGGGACCTTCAAGTACGCAAAAACCCATATGGTTAAATACGGTAGAAATCTCACCGATAATCCGGGTAATCGGATGCACGGTTCCTAACTCCGGAGCTATCCCGGGCATGCCGATATCAACATCAGCATTTCCTGGCTTAAGGCTATCGCCGGCCAAAGACTTTTCTTTTTCATTAAGAAGATTCAACAGCCTGTTTTTTAAGGCATTGACCTCTTTGCCAAAACTTCCCCGTTGTTCTGCGGCAAGCGCCGGGATTGAACCGGTCAACTCCGCAATCAAGCCCTTTCTCCCCAGATATTTAATACGCAGTTCTTCCAGGGCCTGCGGAGAATTCGCGTTTGATAAATCAGCCTCTATTTGCGCCTGAATAAGGTTAATATCCATATTAAAATTAAAGCTCCAAATAAAAAAATACTCAAATTCTTTTTGTCCAGATTCAATCTCTGGTTAACTGTCCTGCCGACTCCGAGCTTGCGCAGTGATTGCGCATGGATATCTAAATCCCCCCCATGCTCGGGGCAGGCGCGATGGAATATTCCGGTTACCTCCACTCTGTCTCCCCGGGTTTTATAGCTGCCCGTAAAATTTATTTCTTTTGCCAGGGAAACATTCATCCATACGCCCAGCGCATTATCGCCGTCATTTATATTGACCCAGGCAAATTCACCGCGCAACATTATATCCCCTATGGCTTCGCCGGTATAAGTTACCAATTTAGCGTCATATTCTTTGGCTTTTCCGATCAACTCACTACTGCTTAAACTCTGGCAAAAAACAGCAGCTTTCGGATAGACCGCCAGCATCAACAATAAAATTATTAGGAATGTTTTAGAATTATTCTTCATTTGCCCTTAATCGCTGCAATTAAAAAACCAAGGATCGTAAATACTGACATAAATTCTAAACGCCCTGTCCACATCTGTATTATGTAGGTAACCTTCAGCGCTGCCGGCATGGCAATATTGGTAATGCCGCAGGATAAACCGACATTAGCGGCCGCAGACGTAGATTCAAAAAGAGCGTTTAAGAATGGATGGCCGTAAAACATACCAACTAGCGCACCCAGGCCATATAAGATTATATAGGCCAAAGTAATAATAAGGGCGCTTCTTACCATTTTGTCTTCTAAAAACACCTCTTTAACATGATGGAATCTTTCAATAACCATCGCTCTCTCGGGCATAATAATTCTTTTTAAGTCTTCTTTAAAGGCCTTAAAAATAACTCCGATACGCAACATTTTAATCGCTCCGGTCGTAGAACATACTGCCCCGCCCAAGGCCATAGCCAGAATTACCCCCATTAATGCAAGATGGTTCCAATCCGCCAGAAACTGTTGCGGGTAAATACTCTGAAACCCCGTTCCGGTATGCCCGGAGACAAGCTGATAAAAACCTTTCCGGAAAAGAGTCACAGCTGAAGGGTAGCTGCCCATTTGCGCCAAACCTACGGCAACAATAGAAAAGGTAATGATGATGGTAATAAAAAGCGTGCTGGTTTCAATATTCTTAAATATTTCTTTCCGGTTGCCCATCCATAAATGATAATGTAGTTTAAAATTAAGCGCACCCAGCACCATGATGATTATAGTAATAACTTCGTATACCAGGCTGTGGTAATAAAGTATGCTTTGTGACTGCGGGCTAAAACCCCCCGTGTCAAATGCGGCCATAAATATACATACGCCATGGAAAAAAGAGTTCAGCGGTTTCATGCCGTTGAATATCCCGGTTATGCCTAAAGCAATAGTGCCTAATACCAAATATACAAAGCTCACCAGCCAAATAAACCTCGAGGTGTGCACTACATTCGGCAGGATTTTCTCATCGCGCGCTTCGCCAACATACATTTTGAATGCCCCGGAGAACCCGCGCATAAAGAAGGAAAGCGCAATTACAACAATCCCCTGGCCCCCGAGAAACATAATCAAATGCCTCCAAAGATTATGCGTATAAGATAGATGATCCAGGTCTTGCACTAAAGCAAGCCCTGTGGTGGCAAACCCGGACATGGCGTCAAAACATGCATCAAGGAAAGTTTTCCAATGCCCGCTCAAATACAGGGGTATGGCCCCCAGGAACATAGCTACGACCCAGGAAAGGCTGACAACGATCATACCTTGCATCCAATTCAAATCCTTGTCAGTGTGGCAAGTTTTAACCAGGAGTAAACCCAGAAAAACAGATATTTCAATACTGATAAGAAAATCAAATGCGGGATCCGGTTCTTTAAAACATAACCCGGTCAAAATCGGGATTGCCATTGTAAAAGCTAACCCCAGGATTATCTTACCAAGGTAAAAACCAATGATCTTTAAATCTTCCAGGCGGGGCTTGAGGATCATAATTTAAAATAGATAGTCAGGCAGATTAAAAAAGCTGCCAGCATGATAGAAAAAACGTATAGAAGTTCCGTAGCTATTCCGAAGAGGATATTTAAAGTAAGCTTAACTTTCATTTTTAAAACTTCCCGGCTAAAAGGCTTAATAGTTGCGGCTCATTGCCAACCAAGGTAAGCGCGATCACATCATCTCCGGTCTTAAGTATCGTATTACCTTTGGGAAGAATCACTTCTTCTCCGCGGACAATAGAAACCAAAACCGCGTCCTGCGGCAAAGTGATATCTTTTATTTCTTTATTAATTACGGGGGAATCGCTGGGCAGATCTACGCGCACTATAGCGAGCTTACCGCGCTTAAAACTCATTAAATTTACAAAATCGGAAAAGGAAACCTCTTCTTCAATAACTTTTGCGATAATCTTCGTGGAATCAACCGGCACATCAATTCCCAACTCATTAAATGTATGTTCATTATCGGGATTATTTACGCGTCCAACCGTACGCTGGAGATTGAATTTCTCTTTGGCTAACTGGCAAACAATCAGGTTATCCTCATCATCTCCGGTAACCGCAGCCAAGACATCCGCGCGCTCGATCCCGGCCTCCTCCAGTATCTTAGGATCGCAGCCATCGCCATTAATTACCAGGGCTTCTAATTCCTTTGCAATCTCATCGCAGACCAGGCGGTCTCTGTCAATTATGCTTACCGTATGTTTACCCTGGCAGAGCCTCTTGGCTAGAAAATAACCTACTTTCCCTGCTCCGATAATTAAAATATACATATCTATTCCTCTCCCAGATGGAACTTTTCCCTGATCTCCTGGAGGTTGGAAACTTTAAGCACGCCCATTAACGTATCTTTATTTTTTAAAACGGTTTTGGGTTCAGGGATAATAACCCCCTGCATTCTCCTGATAGCTACTACAATAAACTCCCCGGCGATATTTATATCCTGGATGGTTTTCCCAACTAAGCTATTTTTTACTTCAATTTCGATAACTCCTAAATCCTTGGATTCAATCAGATAGCTGGAAAACCTGCTTTCAATTATTTTATCTCTCAGCATGGATGAAAAAAGCATCGTCCCGCTGATGATATCCAAACCAAGGGCCGCGTAAATATGCGCCCGCTGCGGATCATATACACGCGCAAAAACCTTAGGGACGCGGAATATTTTTTTGGCAACCTGGGCGCTGATTAAATTAGTATTATCACCGTTAGTTACCGAACAAAAAGCATCCGCCTTCTCAATACCCACCTGCTTAAGAAGCGCCAGATCAAAACCATTACCCACCATAGTTAAGCCGTTAAAAGTATCCCCCAGGCGGGAAAAAGATTCCTGTGATTTATCAATAATCACCACATCATGGCCTTCTCCAGATAAGAGCTTGGCCAACTCCGCCCCCACCCTTCCACAGCCTACAATAACTACGTACATAGGTAACCTCTCGCCACAAATATCAGGTCTTACTTTTTAATGATCTCAACTATCTTCTTAAAAGCATCATTATCCCGTACCGCCAAATCTGCCAAAATTTTACGGTCCAGATTAATTTTGGACTTCTTTAAGCCGCTCATAAATACGCTATAAGTAATCCCTTCCTGACGGCAAGCCGCGTTGATACGCGCAATCCAAAGCCTGCGGAATTCACGTTTCTTGTTCCGGCGGTCACGGTAGGCATATGTAAGCGCATGCATCAATACCCTTTTTGCCTGCTGGTACTGTTTGCTGCGGTCTCCCCAAAATCCTTTAGCCTGTTTTAAAACCTTCTTTTTTCTTTTACGAGTTGCTACACTGTGCTTAGCCTTTGCCATTTTTTCTCCTTTAAAACACTATCCTAACCATATGGTAACATAGATTTTATAAACCTTACTTCCTTTTTTCCGGCAAGAGTCTTGCGTTTCCTTAAGTTTCTTATTTTGCTGGTTTTCTTAGAGGAAGCTAAATGACTCTTACCCCCCGCCGAATACTTAACCTTACCTTTCTTGGTAAGCTTAAAACGCTTAGCTACCCCTCTTTTGGTTTTCAACTTTCCCATTTTTTTTCTCCTTATTATACCTTATTTTGGCGCAATCACAAAGGACATAATTCTGCCTTCCAATGACGGGGACTTTTCCACCTGGCCTTCACTCTGAGTATCAATGATAAATTTATCTAGAACCTTTCTTCCTAAATCCAAGTGCTCCATCTGCCTGCCGCGAAAGAAAAGGTTGACCTTAACTTTGTCTTTTTTCTTTAAGAAACTCACCACCTGTTTGACCTTGGTTTCGAAATCATGCTCGTCTATATTCGGCTTAAGGCGGATCTCCTTCAGTCGGCCCTGTTTTTGATGCTTTTTTGCTTCACGCTCTTTTTTTTCAAGGTCATATTTAAATTTACTGAATTCAATAATCCGGCAAACCGGCGGGGTAGCAGCTGAAGCAACCTCTACTAAATCTAATTCCTGCTGGTTAGCAATCTCTAAAGCCCTCTGCACAGACATTACTCCCAACTGGCTACCATCGCTTCCGATGACTCTGACTTGCGGCGAGTTTATCCTCTCGTTGATACGAATGAACTTTTTTATAGCAACCACCTCTCTTTCTATTTATGCTGCTTAATCTGATTAATTAATTCCTCAATAAATTTATCCAACGCAATTGCGCCCAGATCGCCGCGGCCCTTTTTACGCACGCTCACCTGAGCCTGCTTTGCTTCACGGTCACCTAAAATCAGACAGTAAGGAATCTTGTTTAATTCCGCATTGCGGATTCTTTTATCCAGGGATTCATTGCGCATATCCATATCCACACGTATTTGGTTTTTTTCTAACTCCTCTTTTACCTTCTGGGCGTAAGGAACAACTGATTCCTTTATCGGAATTAATAAAACCTGAGTAGGGCTTAACCAAAGAGGGAGCTCTCCTTTATAATGTTCAATTAAGGCGCCGATAAAACGTTCCAGACTCCCCAATAAAACCCGGTGCAGCATAATTGGCTGTCTTTCTTTACCCTCGGCATCAACATAAGTAAGGTCAAACCGTTTGGGTAAGGCAAAATCACATTGGATAGTTGCGCATTGCCAAGTCCTTTTAAGCGCATCTTTCAGTTTTATGTCAATCTTCGGTCCATAAAATGCGCCGTCTCCTACATTGACATCATAGCTTAATCCTTTGTCCTTTAATGCCGATTCCAGGGCATCGGTAGCCCTCTGCCAATCTTCATCCGAACCAATAGACTTTTCCGGCCGCGTGCTAAGTTCAATCCCCACCGAATCAAACCCGAAAACTTTCATAGTATCAAAAACAAAATCAATAATCGCTTTAATTTCCTGGGATAGCTGTTCCGCTAAACAAAATACATGTGCATCATCCTGGGTAAATCCGCGCACCCGCAGTAACCCGTGGAGAACTCCTGCTTTTTCCCGGCGATAAACTGTGCCCAGCTCAAACAGGCGTATAGGTAAATCTTTATAACTTCTGGTTTTTGATTTATATATCAAAATATGCCCCGGACAATTCATTGGCTTTAAGACAAACTCTTTCTCTTCGGCCACGAAAGAATACATGTTTTCCCGGTAATAATCATAGTGCCCGCTGGTCTTCCAGAGCGCAGCATCCATAATATGGGGGGTAATTACCATCTGATAGCCGCGTTTTAAATGCTCTTTTTTCTCATAATCTTCAATGATGGTGCGCAGCAGGGCCCCCTTAGGGTGATAAAACACTAATCCAGCTCCTGCCTCTTCATGATAAATATCAAAAAATCCCAAGCTAGGCCCCAGTTTCCTATGGTCACGTAGTTTTGCTTCCTCCAGGGAATTTAAATATTCATCCAATTCGTTTTGCGTATTAAAACAGGTCCCATAAATTCTCTGCAGCATGGGATTAGTTTCAATCCCATGCCAGTAAGCACCGGCAACCGACAGCAACTTAAAAGCCTTAATCTTACCGGTTGATTTTATATGCGGACCAATACATAAATCTACAAAGTCGTCTCCTGTCCTATAAACACTAACCTTTGTATATTCCCAAGTCTTAATATGCTCAACCTTATAATTCTCTTTCAATTTTTTAAATAGATTAATTGCCCTTTCCTTGGAAACCATTTCCTTAATAAACCGTTCATTTCTCTTGATGATATCTTGCATTTTATTCTCAATGAGCTTAAAATCCTCTTCAGTAAATGATTCTTTTCTATCAAAATCATAATAAAATCCATCTTCGGTTGCGGGACCAAAAGCAAGTTTTGTTTCTGGCCATAGCTCTTTAACTGCCTTAGCCAACACGTGTGCACAGGAATGACGTAAGGTCTCTAAACGATCATGCTCTTTACCGTAGCATGTGGAGCCAAGTGAATATGTTCTCTCTAGAGTCATTTCCCCAGGTCCAAAAATCGGCGCCGTTATTCTTTTTGTCGCCGCAGTTGACCATTGCTCACTCAATGCTTCCTGGGCTGCTGGCTCTAGCTTCCAAGAATTAGACTCTGCGAGAACATTCCCAGATGCCGCGGAAGTTTTAGGTAAAGGTTGTTTATCCTCTGTCATTTATGTTTCCTTAGATCTGCCTTACATTGATTGTACTTGTCTCACAAATCTCTTCATTGGCAAAAAGTCTAAATTCGTATTTACCAGGTTTTTGTAATAGAATCATATTTATTTTAAAAACTAAATTATGGGGCATCATTATATCACTACTCTCTACTCCCGTTATTACTGATCCAGGGTAGACAGGTTGATTGTCTTCCGTGTTGACCAATTCAAGCCGAAAATTATATTTTCCCAAGGCTTCTGTGAAACATATGTAAACACATAGCGTTGGATGAACAACAGGAAACTGCTTAGCATCTATATTCTCAAAAACACCTAACAAACTATTTTTCCCCGAACCTTGTTCGGTCATAACATTATCACAAATCAACATTGCTTTTACTTTTAATTTTGATACGCTCATTTTTTCCTCCGATAAGTAAGTTATGGTTTGCTGTTTTTAAATCAATGGTGGGCCCAAGTGGACTTGAACCACTGACCTTTGCGATGTCAACGCAACGCTCTAACCAACTGAGCTATGAGCCCTAAAATCCAGGTTTCTTTACAATCTCATAGCGAAATCCTCGTAGGGGATGAGCTATGAGCCCGAGCACAATAAGTTTTAGTCTAGCGAGGCTCTGACGCGTTCTCCGTCAGAGCCTTATGTATAAAGAATCTAATGGGCAAGAAGGGAGTCGGACCCTTACGACCTTGCGGCCAACAGATTTTAAGTCTGTCGTGTATGCCATTCCACCACTTGCCCGTTAAAATTAAAGGCGACGAGCGGAATTGAACCGCTGAATAGTTGTTTTGCAGACAACTGCCTTACCACTTGGCTACGTCGCCAAAAGTTATAAATATTTTTTTGCTTCTTTAACAATATCCTCTGGTTCTGCTAAACAACCTAACCCCACCTTACCGCAGGCAAGCGCGCCTTTACGCGGTGCGATAAATTTATAACCGCAAGATTTTAATTTCGCAATATTACTCTGGGTAATTTTATTGCTATACATAATCTCATTCATTGCCGGGGCAATCAAAATCTTTTCTTTGCTTGCACAAACTGTGCAGGTTAAAAGGTCATCGCAAATACCTGCGGCAAGCTTGGCAATTATATTAGCTGTTGCCGGGG
>JAQUSM010000153.1 GCA_028715095.1 Candidatus Omnitrophota bacterium | reverse complement strand
TAATCATCCACCTGGACCAGCGAATAAAATTCATCAAGAAGGTTTTTCTTTACCATGATTTTTCCTATTTCCACCTAAAATGCAGATAAATCCTTCCCCAGCCCTTATCGGTCTTTTCTAATCTAGAATAAAGCTGGCGGATTTCTTTTTTGTTCAGGAAATTAAGAATACGTTTCTTCACGCTGTCGGCGGCTGTCCCGTAAGCAATCTCCACTATACTGGCCCGGCCGTCCACCGCCTTTTGAATAATCTCAGCCATCTTCTCTTCCATATCCGGGACAACAGGGAAAAGATTAAGTTTTAATTTCATTTCTTATGCCTGGCTAAACTTTCTCTTTTTGCGCGGGGCTGTTGCTTAACTTCACCTTGAGGTTTTTGGGAAGAGCCGGCCCATCTTGGTTTTTTGCGCCAGCGCATAGGATTAGCTTTAAATTTACGCTCAGGAACAGGATCAGTGATCCCGACAGCTATACGCTTTTTAATATAATTTATTGAACGCTTGCCCTCCTTGTACCTTCCGGTCCTCACGAGGGAAGGCTCCTGCCTGCTGTTAGACATAACAGGCGGTTGAGGCCTGTCTTCTTTTTCGGCACGCGCGCCTCTTGGCTTTTTAGGAGTAGAAACCATAACATTAACCGGCCGGCCTAATATCTCCTTGCCATTCAGAACAGCAATGGCAGATAAAGCCTCCTGCTCATCCGGCATTTCAACAAACCCAAAACCACGGGATTTCTTGCCTTTTTTCTCCATTACGATTGCCACATCGGTAACCACACCAAAACCGGCAAAAGCCCTATAGACATCCTCTTCTTTGGCAGAAAAAGCTAAATTACCTACGAATATATTCATTTGTCCCCTGTAATATCTTACTAACTGCAAGATTTAATCCGTTAACTACAATATCATAACTGTCTATCCATCACAAGCTTTTTAAACCGCCGCTAATCTACTCATACCTTAATGCCTCAATTGGATCAAGCTGGGAAGCTTTCCTGGCAGGCCAAAGCCCGAATACTACTCCTACCGCCAATGAAAAAGTAGTGGCAAGGATTACGGAGGACAGAGAAACCCTCACTGTCCAGCCAGCGAGAATATTTATCAGCGTAGCTATGCCCCAGCCCAAAGAAACACCGGATAAGCCGCCGATAAACGACATTAATATTGCCTCGATAAGAAATTGCACCATAATATCTTTATTGCTTGCTCCTATTGCTTTGCGCAGCCCGATTTCACGCGTCCGCTCCGTAACCGAAACAAGCATTATATTCATAATCCCTATACCTCCGACTAAAAGCGATATCGCGGCGATTGAACCCAATAACACAGACATTGTTTTAGTGGTAGCTTCAAGCGTATTCTTGATATCAGCCATATTGCGGATCTGAAAAGAATCTTCGTTGTCCTTATTAAGGCGGTGCTGCTTGATAATAGTCCTGGATACCTCTTCCTGCGCCGCATCCAATAAATCCGGGCTGTTTACCTCCACGGAAATACTATCGATATATTGTTTCCCGAAAACCCTGTACATAGCGGTGGTAATAGGGATAACCACCGTATCATCCTGGTCATGCCAGGAGCTGCCTCCTTTTTCAGGGAGTATCCCGATTACTTTAAAATTTATAAGATTAATCTTTATATTTTGCCCAACCGGATTGGAATCCCCAAACAGTTCTCTAACCACGGTCATGCCCAGGACAGCTACCTTATCTCTCATCCTGACCTCTTGCGCGGTAAAGAATCTGCCAATAGTAGGAACAGCTGCGCGCATTGGCGCGTACTCTGCGCTTGAGCCCTCCACCTGGGTATTCCAATTCTTATTGGCATAAACAATTTGTCCGCGTCCGGTTACCGAAGGACAAACTCTGGATACAAAATCAGTAAGTTTGGCGAAGGCATCTACATCCTGGAATGTAAAACGGGTAACTGTCCCTGCCTCTAAGGCTACGCCGTGCGACCTTTCCGAACCCGGCCTGATCATAAGCAGGTTAGACCCCAAAGAAGCCAGCTGTTTCTCGATAGATTCTTTTGCGCCCTGGCCTAAGGCCAACATGGCAATAACTGCCGCTACCCCGATTAAAATACCTAAAATCGACAGGAATGAGCGCATCTTATGCGAAAGCATCGCAAAAGCCGCCTGGCGCAAATAATCCAGGAATTTCGTCTCCCCGGAAAGCTTATGCGGATTCGATAAAATAGAATCGGCAAAATTATCCCCCAAGGCGGATGCCTGCGAAATTATTTTGGTTTTCTCAAGAGACTCATCCGAGATAATCTGTCCATCGCGCATATGGATTATCCTGTGCGCATGGGCAGCGACCTCCTGCTCATGGGTTACGATTACAACGGTTTTACCTTCCTGGTTGAGCTTCTTCAGAATTGAGATTATTTCTTCTTTGCTCTTTGAATCCAGGTTCCCTGTCGGTTCGTCAGCGAATATCACAACCGGTTCATTAACTAATGCCCTGGCAATCGCCACCCTTTGCTGCTGGCCTCCGGACATCTCATTCGGCCGGTGCAACATACGGTCTTTTAACCCAACCTTTTCAATCTCCTGTTTTGCTTTTTCCTTTAAATGCCTTTTGCCGGCATAAATCAAAGGCAGCTCCGCATTCTCCAGCGCCGTCATCCTGGGCAATAAATGGAATTGCTGAAAAACAAAACCTACGATCTTGTTCCTCAATATGGCTAATTTGTCGTCGGCAAGTTTACTTATATCCTTTCCGCCTAAATAATAGGCTCCTGAATCCGGCCTGTCCAGCAATCCCAAAATATGCATAAGCGTGGATTTTCCGGAACCGGAAGCCCCCATAATAGCGACAAACTCTCCGGAGGATATTTTTAGCGAAACACCGCAAAGCGCCTTAACCTCCACCTTGCCCATAAGATAAGTTTTATGAACATCCTTTAGCTCTATCATATTTTCTTATTACTGGCTCTTTGTTTCCTTCTTCCTGCGGCTTGGCATAAAAGGATTAGTCCCTGTGCTGCTTTTCGGCAAAACATATTTTTTCTCTTTTATTGCCACTTTATCATTTACGCTTATCCCGGAAAGAATCTCCACGTTCTTATCGTCGGCAATACCCACCTGCACTTCCTGTTTAACTTCTTCCTGCCCTGCCTTAAGCATAACAAAACTTTCTTTGCCTTCCTTGTGCACTGCCTCAAGAGGCAGAAGAAGGGTATTTTCTTTGCTGTGCTCTATAAAATTTAT
>JAQUSM010000152.1 GCA_028715095.1 Candidatus Omnitrophota bacterium | reverse complement strand
ATATCTCGGGTCCGCGACCAACAAAGAAAGTTTCCCCTTGCAGATTATAACTCATTTTAACCATGGCGATACCAGCCGACCGGCCCGTTGAATTCTGCCACTGATCGGACATCGGAGTAATCATGGCCATATTCATGGTCGGGGCATATGAGCCTGTTGAGGGATTCAGGATAGAATTACTAGTCAAAACTACGGCTTGAGGCACATAATAAGTCGGTTTGATACTGTTAACAGAAGTGCCCCCGTAATTTGCAGAATTGAAAAATCCTTTGTTAATAAAGTAATACCCATCGTTGGCGACATTACCGTAGTTATCCACTTCGCTGGTAGTCATATAATCATAGTCTCCCGCGCCCATTACTTCCTTCGCCTGCGCCTCAGAAAGCAACGCCAATGCCGCAGGATCCAGCACCAAGGCATTACCGGTAAACCTGCTTAAGAATTTCTCTTTGGGCAAGAACTCTTCTTTGTGCTCTTCAGAAAAATAAGCCTTATCTGCTGTAACCCGAGTCACCAGGATGTAATGATCTCCTTTCAAGTGAGCAACAAAGGGGGTAAGGTTATTTAAATCCACCGCGTCGTTGGTTAAGACTATTTTTACGGGATACAGCTTGTGGCCGAAGAAACCTGAAGCCTGGGAAAGGGCATAAAGGGAGTTTTTGATAACTTTTGGGTCGCCTTCCGGTCTTACTACGTTATTCAGAATATCCACGGTTAAAGCCATCACGGCGATATCCTGTTCTGCTACCTGTGCTCCTTCGTAAGTCAGGAAATCATAAAGAGCCTTGGAACCGCAAGGTCTGCCTTGTAACCACTGATAGATCTCTTCAATCCGCTGTTTGGACATATTAAGCGGCTTGTCCAGTTTTACGGTTAAGTTAGAAGAGATTTTTATGGCCTTAACCGGCTTATTTACTACGTCTTTCAAAATATTCTTTATGGCTAATGGAATATCCAGGGAACGAGTATCTTTAAGATAAGACGGCGTAAAAGTACCGGATCCGGGCTTCTGCCAAAGCATATTCACGTCATATTGCATAGCCTGAGCAGCCTGTTCCGGCAAGAAGACGGCGACAACCAAAAAGGCAACAATTCTCATCCAAGGCTTAAAGCTGGATTTAAATTCCGGCTTCTTCACCTGAGGTGAAAATTCTGCTTCGTTAGTTTTGCGTTTGGTTTCGTCCATTATTTTAACCTAATATAAAATACACAGAGACAAAATGCTCCCCTTACCCCAAAAAAATCTGTGTGATTTTTTGTCTCGTTTTTTGTCATGGTTATGTGTTTTAAAATGCTTTGCAAAACTTGTTAGTAACTACTCAAATAAAAAACCGGACTGTCCATCCAACATTTCCGTCGGTATTCGGCAGCCCGGCTATCCTTGAGTAGCTCGAGAAAAACTTGAAAATATCAGGACCCGTGGCTTTGCGCCCTCTGATCGCTCAGAGTTTGCCTCCGCTTTTTAAAAGCGGAACCGCTTCGTGGAAGCGGATTTTCGTTCCGTGGCTTTCTTACTACACTTTAATTATATCATATATAGATACTGTGTCAAGAGAAAAAACCTATAGAAAGATAACGTTTTCAATCCCCCGCTTATGTCATTACCCCACGCAGTATCGACACTTCCACTCTTGGCAAAAAACCATTTTTTTCCATAAATAAGCGCCAAATTCACTCTTCTGAAATCCTGGTTTTTAGGTGATGACAAAAAGAAGAAGGGGGCCCTTTGAGGAAAGGCGGCTTTTGAGTCGGGACTGTAATCGCCCCCTTCTTTAATTTTAGTTTGGACATTTCATGCACTAATTATACAGTTTGGACATTTATTTTACTAACTATTCTTTAAAATTTCTTATCGCCATTCACAGTTCCTTGGTCAACCGTAGAATAACTGCTGGTCGCTTTAAGATACCCACTCTTAAATTTATTGTGTAAGAGATCTCCAGAAACAACATTTACCATGCTAGTGGGCCAATTTGAGAAGAACCTGGTTTCAGCACTTCCAAATGATGTTTTCATGACTATCGCCATGCTAAAAGGTTGCCCTTTATAATTAGCAATAGGTATAAATGGCGACATTTGGAATAGCGAGCCTGCCGGGGTATTAGAAATAGTCGTCAGAACGTTCCGCCCTATGATGTCTTGAGCTATACTTGCCGAGTTCTCTGCCATGGTATTCGCCATATTTCCCGGCTGGCTGGCAGAACCAGTCAAAGACTGAAGCTGCTGTGTATATCTGTACCAACCATAACTACCGAGCTTACCATCCGGAGTCATAGGCAATCCCATGGCTAATGATTGCCATCCATACTCAAACATGCTTTGAGACAAACTACCGGCAATTGTAGGCATCAAGCCCGGAGAACGGGCCACTGGATAAGCCTGAGCAGTTTCGCCATGATAAGAATACCTGTCGGCCTTAACAAGATAGCCGCTTGGATCAACGGTAGTACCTTGGATTAACTTAACATCCTCATACCCTGCCTTGGAGGGCGTAAGAGTCATTTTACTCTTGCCATCTTGAGCTGTAACCCGATAAATCATATCTGTGCCGGCCCTAATGGTATTATCCGGAGCAAAGAAATAGGTGCCCGCGACTGCCGCAGGAGCACGTTCAATCTTTACTAATTCCGTCATCTGTTGTAATTCACCTATGTTCCTATTAAGATTCTTGACATCTGTCCTCGCATAGAATTCGTTTGCGGTATCTGCTTTTACTCTGCTGATATTCGCCATCACGGTTTCATCACCCGTCATTACGCCTCTTTTGTTAATATCTTCGTATGATTCATACAGGCCGTTATCTTTTAACTTTTGCTCAAATTCAGCCTGGAATTGGCTATCGACAGCCTTATTACCAACTTGAATAACATCAGACAGTGTTGTAGTATCGCTGTATTGTGCCTCGGCGAACTCCATAACCTGGCCGATCTTCGATTTCACAGCCTCGGCCGGAACAGCCGCGCCGTCTTTCAGATAACCATCGATTCCTACAATGCGATAAGGCTGGGCATCGGGCAGGGCGATATCCCCTTTAAGCCTCCC
This sequence comes from Candidatus Omnitrophota bacterium, assembly GCA_028715095.1. Classification (GTDB taxonomy): domain Bacteria; phylum Omnitrophota; class Gorgyraeia; order Gygaellales; family Profunditerraquicolaceae; genus UBA6249. Next base: position 206 of record JAQUSM010000152.1, on the reverse strand, counting down.
CATAAGAATGCTGGAATAATTTGAAACATTACGGTGGGCGGCAACTTCGGGATCGAATATACCTTTGTCTATCGAATTGATCTCCCTATTATACCTGGCAGTATTATATGCGTCCCACACAACGCCTCTCACTACGCTTGTGACTGCCGCGCCAGCCAACGAAGCCAACATTGCCCCCGTAGCATCTTTACCGTCAACCATCCTAT
>JAQUSM010000020.1 GCA_028715095.1 Candidatus Omnitrophota bacterium | reverse complement strand
AACAGGCGGAAATTCTTATTCCTTCTTTCTCAAATCCCTTGTATTTCATAAGCGCGTTGCCGATATTGCCCAGGCCTGCGACAATGACCTCCTGTGTCTGTTCTTTTCCAAGGATGGTATTTAATTTCTCTATCAACGAATCTACCTGATAACCACCGCGCTTATTACCGGATATCCCGAATAAAGAAAAATCCTTTCTCACTTGAGAAGGTAATACCCCTATCGCATCTGCCAGGTTATCAGAAAAAACCTTAACAAATCCTAAGGCTCGCAGCCTATGCAGAGAGTTTTTGTAGCGGGAAAGCCTGATTATACAGCTCTTATTGGTAATCATAGTATTGTTCCTTATTTCACAATAACTGACATAAGCTTAACATATACACACAATATGTCAAGCTTTTTGTTACTTATTTCACAAAACAGGGACGTTTCTGAGCCCAATCGGAGAAGTGTCCCCATATGGGGACACTTCTCCCTTTAGCTTGAGAAACGTCCCTGATACTAAATAGTTTCGAGATCGGTAGGAGCTCGGCCTAAGGAACGCAGAAGCGAGACAGTAGATTCAATCTGGACAGCAATATCTTCAGATTGATGCGCCCTGTTAGGATAGATAGAATAAAATTGGCGGTAAGCCAGAGGGGTAACATTAAGCATAAGCGAATTTGCTCCGGCAAGTAAAGCGCTTTTTGCCGCCTCGCTGCTTAAGGTTTCAAGTGCGGTAGTTACCAGAATTTTAGCCTGGGTATTATCAATAATCCTGGCAACGGCTAAAACCTTAATTACTTCTTCTACCTGCGCAGGCTTTACCCCTGCCAAAGGAGTATGCGGATGCGGGATAAAAGGCCCAAAGCTAAACATCTCCGCGTGTAATTCTTTAGCCAGAAATATATCATTTAAGATATCTTCCTTGCCCTGGCCAGGTATGCCGATTAATCCTCCTGTAATAATCAAATACCCCATTTTATAAGCCTGCCGTAAATGCATTAGCCTGCTTTCCAGATTTTGCCCTGGGTGGAGATCTCTATAAATCTTAGGGTTAGAGCTCTCAAAGCGCATAAGTAAACCGCGCGCGCCGGCCTGATAAAGCTTTTCCAACCCGCCTATGCCAACCTCTCCGAAGCTGACAAAGATTAAAGAGGGGAATTTCTCTTTTATCTCTTTAATTATATCCGCTAATTCATCTGCGCTATAACCCGGATCTTCACCGCTTTGCAGCACCAGGGATTTAAAACCATACTCCTGAACAGCAACCTGGGCGCTTTTTAATATTTCATCCTTTGTCATACGATAACGCTGCAGCTCTTTATTATGATAAGATATCCCGCAATAGTGGCATTTCTGGATACAATAGTTGGATATCTCAATTATCCCGTGCACGCAACAGGAGTTTTTGTGATATTTCTGACGCAGGAAATTTGCTGTCTTAAACAATAACTCAAGCCCTGCCTGATCCTTTAATTCCAATAAATACAACAACTCATCACGGTTAAGCTCTTTAGACTGGCTGGCCTTATCCAATATCTCCAGCAGGCCTCTATCTGTATTTTTATCCCCCAAATGGAGACGGGAAAGCTTTAAATCCACCTCCTGCAGATGGAAAAATGTCTCTTTCCATACCTCGAGGATGCTTTCTGCCTCAGAAGGGGATATCTTGCTTACCACAAAACCGCCCTGGGCATAAATATAATCACCAACCTTAACCTGCGCCAGTTCATTTAACGCCTTACGTTTTTCGCCGAAATAATCAACGATCACCGTATTCTTCTCTATTTTCTCTACTTTTCCCGGAATAGCATAACACATCTTATTTATAACAACCTTTCCTGGATAAAATTATCAATCTGTTTTGTTATCTGCTCTAAATTTTCCTTAAGCGGCTGGCTTAAAGATTCGCCAAAACCGGTATCCTGCACCTGTATACCGGCAATATAAATTTTGGTCTTTATCCCCAGATGGCGCGTCAGCCTAAAGATATCTTTAAGATTTAATTCATGGGAGGAAAACCCGCGGTTATCCCCTTCGGGAAATACTGCTTGCTCTAAATCGAATATCTTTAATTCTCCCGCAGGAAGGCCGGCGGAGATACCATCGATCAACAAAGCCGCATCATAATCCTGCAGGCGATGCATAAGATCGAAACTGGCAATACCAAAATTGAGGTAATCTATCGGCTGGTGTTTGAAATTATTAAGGAGGGATCCCAGAATAATTACCCCTATTCCGTCATCCCCCCTCAGGCTGTTACCTAAACCGATAACCGCTATTTTCTTAAACAAAGCTTACATCCAGAAGGTGCGTGGCGCAGGATATGCAAGGGTCATAGGCGCGTGCCAGCATCTCAAGGTCCAGAGTAATCTCCTCCTGGGTCTTCTTACCCAAGAGCTCCGGCACCATCTTGCGCATATCATCCTCCAAATTACCCATATTCTGGTTTGTAGGAATAACACAATTAGCCGCGGTAATATGAGCGGAGTCATCTATCGTATACTCATGGAATAGAGAGCCCCGGGGAACCTCAACGCAGGCTATGCCGGTGTTTGGCTTATATTTTATTTTACCAATCTGGCTTCTCTTCGGCCAGGAGGTTACAACCACCTTTTCCTCCCTCAAGCCATCTTTAAGGATTTTTTCAAGTATGGTAATGGACTCCTCCAGGCAATGCACCCATTCTACAAGCTGGGCCGCAGTATTAAGGTAAGGATTATAGCAGGGTGCTTTTAAACCCAATTCCTTTGCCACTGCCTTTGCTTTTTTATGCAGCTTATCAGAATTATTGTTAAAACGCGCCAGGGCGCCTACAGCATAAGATTTTCCATTGATCCTGGATATCTTGGCGCGCGAATAATCCACAACCGACTCCATAAAAAGCTTGCGGTAATCCGAGACTTTGCTCTTTTTCCCGTTTACCGTAAGGTCCCCGTCGTACATGGCATATTCTTCATCACTTGTAAGCGACATATATTGCGTCGGCCTCTGGAACTCCGGGAATTTTAAAGTCTTGATGATCTTGACTGTCTCTTCGCCATCCTTACGGGATTCCAGCATCAGGCTGTATAATTTTTCCAGGCCTTCTCGGGATGGAAGCTGGGTTAAACCTCCGATAACATAACTTATGGGATGGATATGCCTTCCAGCTAAGACTTCTCCGCCGTAATCGCTCATCCGCTTCATGCGCAAAGCCATCTCGATTACCGGCCGGTGCGTCTTGACCAAAGGCATTACGCTCTTTACACCTAATAAATCCGGAGCAACCAGGATATAAATATGCAGGATATGGCTGTCCAGCATTTCGGTATAAAGAAGGAGTTTCCTGAGCATAACTGTTTCATCCGAAGGCTTGATCCCTAATGCGTCCTCTCCCGCCTTTACACTGGCCAAAGTATGGCCGCAGGCGCAGATTCCGCAGATGCGGCTGGTCAGGTGCTGGGCTTCCCAGATAGACCTGCCTACCAGCATCGACTCAAAGAAACGCGGGCTTTCGATCACCTGGAATTCACATTTAGTCAGTTTGCCTTCCTTTACATCTACCACAATATTACCGTGCCCCTCTACCCGGGTCAGGTAATGGACATCGACTTTCACGTTCTGAGAATCTATTTTATTTAAACTCTTGGTCATATTTCTCCCCCATAGAATCATTATATAAAGTAAAACTGTTCAAAATATCTTCTATTTTTAAACCATATTTCTGCAAGATATCTTTAGCCGCGTCACTTGCCGGTTTGTCTACTAATCCTCGGCAGCCATAACACCTGTTACCGTTATTAATACACCAGGAATTGCATCCTGCCCGGGTAACCGGCCCCATACACTCCTGATCTTTCTCATAACGGCAGACATTCTCGTTCATTTTGCACTCGACACAAACCGGGTAATTCGGCACAGCATAAGGCTTTCCCATAAGCAGGCATTTCAACACGGAGACAACTTCAGGGATATAAACCGGACAGCCATTAATCGCATAATCCACGTGGACTACTTCGTGAACCGGCATGGCTTTAATAGTATTGATTAAACCTGCCTTCTCCGCGTATACTGTTTTTTTAGCCGTTTCCAGGTCCCGGCGGTTCTTGATCCCGTTTACCCCGGCAATAGTCGCGCATGCGCCTAATGTCACCAAGAGCTTGGCCTTCTCTCTTATCTTTTTAATACGCACTACGTCATTATCCGTGGTGATCGCCCCTTCAATAATAGCAATATCATAATCCTGGCCCTCTTCTGACATAATCTCCCTAAAGCTGACTATATCAACAAGCTCGGTCAGTTCGAGAAAAGTATTGCCCATATTGGCAAACTGCAGCTGGCAGCCTTCGCAATCCGTAAAATCAAAAAATGCCAATCTTGGTTTAGACTGCTTTTTCATGACACTCTCCTTTGAATTTTTTTAAATCACTATAAGTAAATACCGGTCCCGACTGACAAACATAAACCCCTTCAATCTGGCAGTGGCCGCATTTACCCAGTCCGCAACGCATGCGTCTTTCTAAAGATACAATAATCTGATGGTCAGGAATCTTTTTCTCCAGCAGCTTAACGATAACAAACTTGTACATGATCGGCGGCCCTACCACAACCCCGTATGTGCGGGTAGGGTTTATATCCACCCCGGGAATCAAGGTCGTGATCAGGCCTACATTGCCTTTCCAGTCCGGATCCGCCCGGTCAACGGTACAATTAAATTTAATCTCCGACCTCTTCATCCACTCTTTAGTCTCCTCTTCAAACAAAAGCTCTCTCGGGCTCCTGCAGCCAAGTAAAATCTGCACATTACCGAAATCATTACGATTGTGCATAATATACCTGATTAGAGAACGTAACGGCACTATACCTAAGCCTCCGGCGACAATCATCACGTCATAACCAAACATATTATCAATAGGAAATCCTTTACCGAAAGGGCCGCGGATACCTATTTCATCGCCTTTACCCATTTTATGCAGCCTGTCCGTAAATACACCGGCACTTCTGACAGTAAGCTCAAAATAACCTTTATCACTTGGCGAAGAACAAACAGAAATGGGGGCTTCTCCGAAACCAAAGATAGAAACCATTACAAACTGCCCGGGAATATGCCCGAGATTAATCTTATTTTCCAGTTGGATGCGGAAGAATTTTTCCTTATCCGTAACCATCTGTGCTTCGATAATCTTTGCCTTCATCGGCAAATAAGGGGTAGTCCTCATCTTTTCCAAAAGTATTTCACGCTCAAGCATATTATCTCCTTGCCCAGAAAGGGCACACCGGCCACTTCCTTTTAGGCCGGGTGTGATCTAATTAATCATTGCAGCTTCTCTTCCGCAAGAAGAGAGTTTACCGTTTCAATCAGGCTGATATCAGCCATACATGTCCTGGTGCACCTTCCGCAGCCGGTGCAAAAATACCGGTTAAACTTATCAACCGGATATTTAAATTTACGGTAATACCTGTGTTTTTGACGGTTATCCCGTCCTTTACGAAAATCTTCCCCTCCGGCTACCTTAGCGAAATCATCCATCTGGCAAGAATTCCAGACGCGGCTTCTTACCCCCTTATCTAAGGACAGCTCCAGCTCATCCTGAGTGTCAAAACAATAACAGGTCGGGCATACGGCAGTACAATTACCGCAGGCAACACATCTTCTGCCCACATCTTTCCAGACAGGAGAAGCAAAAGATTTATCAAAAATATTATAAACATTGGGTAGGGGGGCGATGAATTCTTCTTTAAATATCTTCTTCTTAGCCTCTCTTACGCGTTCAAGGAGCCCCATATCGGCCTCCGAGGCTTCTTTAATATAATCCAGCCCGGTAACCAGCTTTTCCCCTTTTTCAGAATTAATATGAATGATAAATTTCTCGCCCAAATCCACCATCATTAAATCATATCCTCCGCGCGGAACATGGTTGCCCATAGAGGTGCAATTTGCGTATTTATCGCAGTATTTTAAACACTCTATGCCGATAATGGTCATTTTGTCTTTACGGTTAAGGTAATTAGGGTCCTCCGGCGCGTCCCTGAAGACCACATCCAAACATTGGATTCCGGCGATGTCGCAGGTATGCACTCCAAAAAGGATAAATTCTTCAAATTTGTCAATTGCCTTGGCGGTTTTAAACGGCTGGGAGCTGAATTTAAACAACTTTTCTTTTTGGGGAAAATAATATTTTTTGGGAGGCAGGACAGTCGGTATATATTCAAGGCAGACATCTTCTGCTTCTTTTACCTGGCGAAAAACAAAAAGATTCTCCTTCTTGCGCGGGGCATAAAGCTTTGCCTTTTTCTTCAAATGCCCTAACCAATCATTAAGATTTACTTTCTTTAACGATGCATATTTCACTTTTAATGGCCTCCGTTTCTTCTGCGCTAGATGCGCGTACCGGCCTCTCCGATAAGGCCGGGTGCTGCAAACTCTAATCCGGTAATCTCCAGCTCCGGGCCAAAAGGTATAACATCAACTACTGCCTCCAGGCCCTGCCATTCGGTACCGCAAATTGCCTGTTTATAATGCTCAAGAAAATGTTCCTTGTTCAAAGAACCAAATTCAGAAATAGAAACAAAGATTTTCTTGATCTTGCGTGAAGATAGATCTTCCTGGTCTTTAAGATATTTAAGGATACTTTTTAACAGATGGGTATCGTGCATGGATTAAGCAAGCAAATATTCTTTAAGTATAGCAAAAAACCCGGCTAAGACAAGAACAAAAAACAAAAATTTGGCGTGCACTTTAATTCAGGAGAATCGTGGCTTTATTGTGTAAAACCTCAATATATCCTAGCTGGCTTACGTTTATGGTTGTGGCCTTGCCCGAAGAATCCTTAAAGGTAATTATTCCTGGCCTAAGCTTTGCTACTAAAGGGGCATGGAGAGCCAAAACACCCAAATAACCTGATTCCGAAGGCACAACCAGAGAAACTACCTGCCCCTCATAAATAATCTTATCGCTGGAATAAATACCTATCTGAAAAGACTTATCCATTTTCCTATTTATTATTAAGCAGCTGTTTATCTTTCTCTATTGCCTCTTCAATAGTACCAACCATATAAAAAGCCTGTTCATGCAGAGAATCCAGGCTGCCCTCGATAATCATCTTGACCCCTTTAATCGTATCTTCTAATTTTACATATTTCCCTTTAAGCCCGGTAAAATTCTCTGCCACAAAAAATGGCTGAGAAAAGAATCTTTGCACCTTGCGCGCGCGCTGCACAATCAGTTTATCTTCATCAGATAATTCATCAACTCCTAAGATGGAAATAATATCTCTCAAGTCCTTATAACGCTGCAGGACCTTCTGAGCGGCCAATGCGGTATTATAATGCTCCTCCCCTAACAGGCGCGGGTCCATAATCCGGGAGGTAGAATCCAAAGGATCGACTGAAGGATAAATCCCAAGCTCGGAGATCTGCCGGGACAAGACTATTTTTGCGTCAAGATGAGAAAATACGGCTGCCGGAGCAGGATCGGTTAAATCATCCGCCGGCACATATACTGCCTGTATGGAAGTTATTGAACCGTTGCGGGTTGAAGCGATCCTCTCTTCAAGCTGAGCTACCTCTGTTGAAAGATTAGGCTGGTATCCGACGGCTGAAGGCATCCGCCCCAGTAAAGTAGAAACCTCCGAGCCTGCCTGGATATAACGGTAGACATTATCGATAAACAAAAGCACGTCCTTCCTTTCCTGGTCGCGGAAATATTCTGCCATAGTAAGAGCGGATAAACCGACACGCAGGCGCGCCCCCGGCGGCTCATTCATCTGGCCGAATACAAGAGCGCTGTTCTTAATTACTCCGGACTCAGTTAACTCAAGCCATAACTCATTGCCCTCCCTGGTACGCTCTCCTATCCCGGCAAAAACTGAAACGCCTCCGTGTTCCGTAGCTATAGTACGAATCAATTCCATAACAATGACTGTCTTACCTACGCCTGCACCGCCAAACAAACCAACCTTACCGCCTTTAGGTATCGGGGCCAAAAGATCGATAACCTTTAACCCTGTTTCCAGAATATTCTCAATAGGCAGCTGCTCCTGGAAATTCGGCGAATCCCTATGTATCGGGTTTCTCACTTCCGGATGCTCCAGGGCCCCTTTCGCGTCAATCGGCTCCCCTAAAAGATTAAATATCCTGCCGAGAGTCTGCCTGCCTATAGGCACAGTAATCGGGCTGCCTGTATCAATTGCCTTCATCCCCCGGACAAGCCCGTCAGTAGAACCTAAGGCAATACAACGAACCGTATTATTTCCGATATCCTGGGCAACCTCCAGGGTAAGATTAAGTCCTTTTCCTTCTATTTTAACCGCATTCAAAAGCTGCGGGCCCTGGTTCTCCGGAAAACGGATATCCACGCTTGGTCCTATAATTTGAATAATTTGCCCTTCTGCCATAACTCTACCCCCTAACCTTCTCTTAATGCCTCAACAGAGGAAGTAATCTCTAAGATATCCTGAGTGATCCCTGCCTGCCTGACCTTGTTTCTCAAAAGCACCAACCCCTCCAAAAGCTCCTTTGCATTATCGGTTGCCGTCTTCATCGCTACTGTCCTGGCAGCATGTTCGGAAGTAAAAGCTTCCAGGAAAACAAGCTGCATCTTCGCCATAAGATATTTCGGAATTAAACCCGCAAGTATGCTTTTTAAATCCGGCTCCGCTATATACTCAACTGGTTTTAAATTCTTTGGCTCAATACTCAACAACTGCTCAATAACCGCTTTCTGAATAATTGAGTTTTCAAAAGATGTATAAGCCAGATAAACAGAGCTGGCTTGCCCGGTTAAAAATAACTGCATAAGCTGCGTAGTAATCTTATCGCAAACAGCCTGTGAAAATTTTGCGTTTAAACCGATATATGAATTAATAATTTTTACCCCTCTTTTACGAAAATAATTCAGGCCTTTTTGCCCTACGAGAACCAGGCTGACCCTTTCAGGGCCATTGCTTCCTATGAATTCTTCTGCGGCATGGATAATATTCTGGTTATAGACTCCGCATAGTCCGCTGTCGGAAGTTATTACACAAAGCAAGACGCTATCCCGGACGGTGTCTTTCTTAAAATATTCAAGCGACAAATCAGGCGATAAAGAAGCCAGATTATACATAAGGTGTTCCAGTTCCAGGGCATAGGGGCGCATGCTGAATAGCTTGTTTTGTATGCGGTTTAATTTAGCAACCGAGATCATCTGCATGGCGCTGGTTACTTTTTTGCTGTTCTCCACGCTGCGAATACGGTTTTTTATCTGTTTTATGGATTGAGACATATCTTTAGCTGCCGGCTAAGAATTCTTTCTTGCAATCAACAATCAGTTTATCCAGCTTGCTCCTTACGCCTGGATCTAAATCATTCTTTGACTCTATCTCTGCCTGAAGATCCGGATAATTTATCTCTATGAATTTATACAGCTTGGCTTCAAATTTCTTAACCGCACCAGCCGGCAAATCGTCAAGATAGCCGTTAGTGCCGGCGTAAATAATAATTACCTGTTTAGCTGTCTCAAGCGGTTCATACTGAACCTGCTTTAAGACCTCAACCATTCTTTCCCCGCGGGTTAGCTGCGCGCGCGTTGTTTTATCTAAATCCGTGCCAAATTGAGTAAAAGTTACCAACTCGCGGTATTGTGCCAAATCCAGCCTTAATTTTGAAGCTACCTGGCGCATGGCTTTACTCTGCGCCTTGCCTCCTACGCGGGAAACCGATAAACCTACATTTACGGCAGGACGCACCCCGGCATAGAATAAATCACTTTCCAGATAAATCTGGCCGTCAGTAATGGAAATCACATTGGTAGGGATATAACTTGAAATATCTCCGGCCTGAGTCTCAATAATGGGGATTGCGGTTATGGAACCAGCGCCCAATTCATCATTTAATTTAGCAGACCTTTCAAGAAGCCTTGAGTGCAGATAAAAAATATCTCCCGGGTATGCCTCTCTTCCCGGAGGCCGCCTTAATAATAAAGATAACTGCCGGTAGGCCTGGGCATGCTTTGACAGGTCATCGTAAATTACTAAAACATGCTTACCTGCGTACATAAAATCTTCTGCTATGGCGCATGCCGCATAGGGAGCAAGATACTGTAAACTCGCCGAAGCCCGGCTGGAAGCGCTGACAATAGTAGTATATTCCATCGCCCCATGCTTTTTAAGCACCTCATTTACCGCCACAACGCTGGACAATTTCTGGCCGATAGCGCAATAAATACAGTAAACATCTTTACCTTTTTGGTTGATGATAGTATCTATGGCAATAGCGGTCTTGCCGGTCTGGCGGTCTCCGATAACCAGCTCGCGCTGTCCGCGGCCTATAGGGGCCATGGCATCAATAGCCTTTATGCCGGTCTGCAATGGTTCTTTTACCGGCTGCCTCTGTATGACATTAGGAGCGCTGGATTCCAGGGGCCTGAACTTTTGCGTAATAACCTGCCCCTTACCGTCAATCGGCCTGCCCAAAGCATTAACCACCCTGCCCACAAGAGCCTCCCCGACGGGAACCTGCACGATATTACCCGTGCGCTTGACAATATCGCCTTCCCTTATATTTTTATCAGGATTATCCGTGCCAAAGATTACTACGCCCGCGCTGTCCTCTTCCAGGTTTAGAACCATACCCATAATATTGTCGGAAAACTGCACCAACTCCCCCATCATCACATCATCTAAACCATAAACACGCGCGATGGTATCGCCCACCTGGATAACCGTGCCTATAGATTCGGTGCGCAGACGGGTTTTATATTTCTCCAGCTCTTTCTTAATTATAGAAGTAACCTCTTCCGGTTTTAAAACCATTTTGCGCCTTTCCTGTTTATTCCAAATTTACCATAGTAAGCTTTTCTTTTAAATCATTAAGCCGTTTTATTACTGAACCATCGATAATTGTGTTTCCGATAACTACCTGCACCCCACCTAAAAGGCTGCCGTCTAAATCAATATAAAACTTCAAATCCTGCTTCAGTTTCTTCTTTAACACAACCTCTATATTTTTTATCAGATCCAACTCCAGGGGAAAAGCAGTCCTAAGCAGTACATCCACCTGGCCATGATGAGAGTATTTTGCGCGAAGGTATTCCGCTACGTCCAGGAAGATACCAAAACGTTTCTTCTCAAGGATAAGCTTCAGGAAATTACGTATTTCATCTGAGAGGCCGTCTTTGATTACTATATCAATAACCGAGCATTTCTCGGTATGTGAAATCTCCGGGTTATTCATCAGCTCGCCGAATCCCGGGTTATCGCGAATAATATTCTTGACGACTACCAGCTCCTCTAAAGCCCTCTCCAGCCCGCAAGTTTCCCGCGCTAAACCTATAAAGGCCTCTGCATACCTGCTGACAATTACCCTATTCTTTATCATTCCGCATTTTCCATCTCTTTAATAAAACTTTCCACTATCTTGCGGTCCCCGTCCTCGGTAAGCTTCTCCTGGATCACGCTTCTGGCAGCATCCAAAGCAATATCCACTATCTTATCTTTAATTTTCTCCTGAACCTGGGAAATTTCATATTTTACCTGCTTACGCGCGTCATTAATAATATCCTGCGCATTTTCCTGAGCTTGTTTATGCATCTGGGCGCTTATCTTCCTGCCCTCCTCAACAGCCTCCTTGATTTTAACTTCGGCCAGCTCCTGAATTGCCGCAACCTTTGATTCATAATCCGACTTTAACCTGGAAACCTCAAGCTTGGCATCTTCGATATTCTCAAATTCAGAACGGATTCTCTCCTTACGCTGATCCAGGATCCCAAGAATCTTTTTCCAGGCAAATATCCTTAGCAAGAATAACAATAGGAAGAAACTTAAAACCTGCGCGAATATTTCGCTTGCGCTAAGCATCTTTAAAAGTTCCATGCTTTTATCTCCTCTTAAACCTTACTTGCCGGCGTACATAAAAGCAAATACCAGTACATAAATAGTAATCGCTTCAATAAAAGCGCAGCCGATAATCATGCTCATCATAATCTTGTTGTTTGCTTCCGGCTGCCTGCTGATTGCTCCCATAGCTGAAGATACCGCGACACCCAGGCCGATCGCTGAACCAAATGCTGCCGCCCCTAAAGCTATAGCTACACCTAAATCCATTGCCGTTTTTGAATCCATAACATCCCCCTT
>JAQUSM010000151.1 GCA_028715095.1 Candidatus Omnitrophota bacterium | reverse complement strand
ATGTTATTTCTTTCTTTTTATGCTTGCGCTGGCGCGCAAGCCCAGCAGGCATCCTTAGTTGTATCTCCTGTTATTGCTGCTGAGCCCTCCGGTGGTACGCCCGCAGAAGGAGATAGCGCAGCTATCCAGTCCCAGGGAAATGTTACCCTGGATTTTAAGGATGCGGATATCGCCAATGTGCTTAAGATTATCTCCTATAAATCAGGGATTAATATAGTTACCACGCCTGATGTTTCCGGTAATGTTTCGGTCCGGCTAAGCGATGTCCCCTGGGAGATTGCCCTGGATGTTATTTTAAAGACTTATGGTTTTGGATACCAGAAACAGGGAAATGTTATTTTGGTCACCAGGATTGAAAATGTGGCCAAGATCGCCGCTGATGAACCGTTGCGGACGGATATCGTTACTTTAAAGTTTTTAGATGCGCAGGATGCCCAAAAGATCCTTATCCCGCTGCTTTCTCCGCGCGGGAAGATTTCCGTACTCTACAGCCGCGGCCAGAAGGGCTGGCAATTTGGAACTTTTAAGATTGGAAGGGAGTCGGCTGCTGCCAACGCTGCTGCCATAAAAGACGGGATGGGCTCGATTAAGCCGGAAACAGTTTCTTATGAGAAGAACGACAAAGGCGAAACCGTAATGAAGAAGGCGGATTTTGACTCGTCGATAAAATCAAAAATGCTGGTAATTACCGATACGGCCAGTTCCCTGGATTCAATTCGTAATATTATTTTACCTAAAATTGACATTAAGCCCAAGCAGGTTTTAATTGAGACAAAGATTATTGAGGTCAGCCGGGATAAGCTCAGGGATATCGGCCTGGACTGGGGCTTGGGATCCAAAGACGCGGCAACAACTAACGCCATAACAACACAGGGAACAGGAACCGCCATAGGGGGCCATTCGGGAACCATTGCCACTTCCAGCAATCCGTTAGTGCCGTCTTTATTTGATCCGGCAACTTCGACAATTTTAGGATACCAGCCTTATAACGCCGGAGGCGAGTTTATATTTCAAAAGTTAACCGGCACTAAGTTTGAGGCAGTTATCCATGCGTTAGAGGATGACGCTAATACCAATACGCTCTCTGCCCCAAGTATCCTTACTCTGGATAATCAAGAGGCATCCATGCTGGTGGGTTTTCATACCCCCATACTTCAATCTACGGTTACGGCCGGGGATAACAGCGGCCTTGGGTCAACTATTACCCAGACATTAGATTATTATCAGGAAATAGGTATCCGTTTAAATGTCGTGCCCCAGGTAAGTGAAGAGGGCTATATCAATATGATTATTCATCCCAGCGTTACGTCTTCCAGCTCGAATGTTACAGCTACTTCTACCGCCAGCGGCGAGACTACTGAAACAGAGTACCCTGTTATTGATGTGCGCGAGGCGCAGACCCAGGTCCTGCTTAAAGACCAGGAGACTATTGTAATCGGAGGCCTGCTTAAAGATGTCAAATCCAAAGAGTTTATAGGCATACCTTTTTTAAAAGATATCCCCTGGGTGGGAAGATTATTCGGCCGTGAAACAACAAGCACGCAGAAGATTGATCTCTTAATTTTTATAAAAGCCAAGATAATCAGGGAAGGCGAATATACTCCTGAGGAGCTGGCCAAATTAGAGGCCAGGCTGGAACGCAGCCCCGTGGTTGTTAAGGCAAAATTAGCGGACAGGAAAAAAGATAAAAATAACAGGGACGTTTCTGATCCCAATCGGAGAACTGTCCCTTAAGACTGTCTACTGAGCATGTATAAAGTTAATTTTATTTTTTCTAAGAAAGGGCTGATGCGTTATATTTCGCATTTAGACCTGATGCGCCTATTTATGCGCGCTATGCGCCGGGCAGAGCTTCCTCTAAAGATGACAGAGGGGTTCAGCCCGCATCCTAAATTAAGCTTAAAAAGAGCCTTAAAATTAGGGTTGGAAAGCGAACACGAAGAAGCTTCCATAGTTTTAAAGTTTCCGGTTGAGCCGGCAGATTTTAAGAATAGGCTGCAAAAACAATTACCAGAAGGGATACAAGTAAAAGATGTCCAAGGAAATTTTAATTAATGCTGAAGCCCAGGAAAAACGGGTAGCAATAGTCCAGGACGGCCTGCTCCTTGAGTTTCATATCGAGCGTCCGCAGGACCGCACTATCGTCGGTAATATTTACAAGGGAAGGATTGAAGCGGTAATGCCTTCAATCGGAGCCGCATTTGTGGATATCGGCCTGCCTAAGAACGGTTTCTTGTATTTGTCGGAGATTGAATCCGCGTATGAATCCGTGGAGAGCGCGCAGCAGACTCCAATCAAAGAGGTAAAGAAGGGCCAGGAGATCCTGGTGCAGGTAGTCAAAGAATCTTTCGGTACCAAAGGGCCGCGGCTTTCCACGCAGATTGGTTTAGCCGGCAGGTATTTAGTGATCATGCCGATGGATAAACAGGGCGGCATCTCAAGGCGTATCGAAGATGAAACCGAGAGGCGGCGCTTACGCGATATTTTCAGGGGGCTTAAATTTCCCACCCCGGTAGGTTTTATCGTGCGCACCGCAGCCAGCGGGCGTTCCGCGCAGGAGTTGACCCGTGACGCGCAGTTTCTTTATAAATTATGGCAGCGGCTGGAAAAGACTGCCCAGGGCAAGAAAGCCCCGGCTTTGGTTTACGAAGAGTACGATCTGGCGCTGCGGGCAATCCGGGATTCTTTTACCGAGGATGTTACCAAGCTGATTGTTGACTCTAAGCCGGAATTCTACCGCATTCAGCATTTCATGCGCACCTTCCTGAGTTATTTATGCAAAAGGGTTGAGCTTTACAGGGGTGATGACCTTTTTGGCGCAAAAGACGTGGAGAAGCAGATCAACCGTATCTTTGAAAGCCATGTCTATATGAAATCCAAGGCTTACCTGATTATTGAGCCGACCGAGGGCTTAGTGGTAATTGACGTAAACAGCGGCGGTTTTAAGAAAAAGGTAAACCAGGAGGAGATGGCTTTTAAGGTCAACGCGGAAGCTGCGGTTGAGATTGCCCGCCAGCTGGTGCTGCGCGACTTAGGCGGCATAATCGTGATTGATTTTATCGATATGGAGCGCGAAGGCCACCGCCGGGAGCTGCTGAATATCTTTAAGAAAGCCTTGTCAGGCGACAGGGCAAAATATGATATAGAGGGGATCTCCAAGTTCGGGATAGTGGAGATGACCCGCGAACGTATCCACAAAACTGTGCAGATGCTGTCTTTTCATCCCTGCCCGTATTGCAAAGGAAAAGGCAAGCTGCGCTCACCGCAAACCCTGGGAATTTTTGCTTTAA
>JAQUSM010000150.1 GCA_028715095.1 Candidatus Omnitrophota bacterium | reverse complement strand
ATGTGCGTTTTGGCGATCCGGAAACAGAGGCGATATTGCCCAGGTTAAAATCCGACTTAGTTGAGGTAATGCTGGCAGCCACTGACGGCCAGTTGATAAAAGTAAAGAATTTATTCTGGGATAACCGTGCCTGTGTATGCGTGGTTTGCGCTTCAGGAGGTTATCCGGGAAGTTATGCAAAAGATAAAGAGATCAAGGGATTAAAGGAAGCGGAGAAATTAAAAGATATCGTAGTTTTTCATTCCGGGACCAAAAAGGTTGGGAGTAAAATATTGACCAGCGGAGGCAGGGTGCTGGGCGTAACCGGATTAGGCTCTACAATCGAGGACGCTATAAGCAAAACATATAAGGCGGTAAACAAGATTAGTTTTGAGGGTATGCATTTTCGCCGGGATATTGGATCAAAAGCTTTAAGATAATTGAAGTAGGCACCTCGCGTTAACAGGTCTTGCGCGGGTGTTGTTCAGGTAGACAAGGAGGCAGCATGGCAAAAATCAGTATAATTATGGGAAGTCAGTCTGATCTAGAGACGGTAAGCGAAGCAGTGAAAGTGTTAAAGGAGTTTAAGGCGGATTTTGAAGTCAGGGTTTTATCCGCTCACCGTACGCCTAAAGAGGTGGCTCAATATGTAGAGGCGGCGCCTAAGGGCGGCACAAAAGTATTTATTGCCGCCGCGGGGATGTCGGCGGCTTTAGCCGGGGTAGTGGCTGCGCATACTATTTTACCGGTTATCGGCGTACCCGTTGAAACCAAGAATTTAAAAGGCCTGGATTCTCTTTTATCAACTGTGCAGATGCCTCCGGGGATTCCGGTTGCCTGCATGTCTATAGGAAAATCCGGGGCTAGGAACGCCGCGCTTTTTGCTTTAGAGATACTTGGTTTAAATGACCCCAAGATCAGCGCCAAGCTTAGTAACTACAAGAAGCAGATGCGCCTTAAGATTAAGCAGGCAAAAATCAAGGTATGAGTTTGACGAAAATAATAAAAATAAATCCGTTAGCTCCCGAAGAGGATTATATCGCTCAAGCAGCTAAGGCTATTGCCGCAGGCGGGCTGGTAATTATTCCCACGGAAACGGTTTACGGCATTGCGGCTAACTCCCTGGATAAAAAGGCGCTGGATAAGCTCTATGAAATTAAGAAGCGTTCTAAAGACAAGCCTTTCGCGATGCTTATCGCGGATAAATTTAAGGTTGAGGAGTTTGCTTGCGATATCCCGGTAGCTGCTTATAAGTTAATGCATAAATTCTGGCCGGGGCCGCTTACTATTTTATTAAAAACAATAAACGGCGCAAAGGTGGGTTTGCGTATGCCGGATAACCAGATTGCCTTAAAGATTATTGAGCAGGCGCTTGTTCCTGTGGCCTGTCCCTCTGCCAATGTCGCGGGTACTCCTGCGCCGGTTGATTTTACGCAGGCGATTAAGGATATGGACGGGCTGGTGGATTTAGCCGTTGACGGCGGCCAGGCAAAGATAGGAGTAGAATCTACTATCGTGGATTTAAGCCTTGAGCCGCTTAAGATAATCAGGAGCGGGGCAATAAAAGATGAAGAGATAAACGCGGTTGTAAAATCCAAGACCGTGTTATTTGTCTGTACGGGAAACTCCTGCCGCTCGGTAATGGCTGAAGCATATTTAAAGAAACTTCTGGAAAAACAGAAAAGGAATGATGTTGAGGTGATCTCGGCGGGCATAATGATCCTTGCCGGGCTTGGTGCAAGCGCAGAGACCAGGGAAGTTTTGAAAAATGAAGGCATTGATGTGTCCGGGCACCGCTCGCAAAGATTGACCAAGGAGATGGTGGATAGGTCGGACATAATACTGGTAATGGAAGCAATGCATGAAAAGAGGGTGCTGCAGCTTGCCCCGGAGGCGAAAAACAGGCTTTTTTTATTAAAAGAATTTGCTAGAATGGATGATAATGATCTGGATATTCTTGACCCGATAGGAGGCTCGCCTGAGTTTTACGAGAAGACTTTTCATACAATTAAAGATGCCGTAGAAAGGATAAGTAAGATTATATGAGCAAACTATTGATTGCTTCGGACCACGCCGGATTTGTGTTAAAGGAAAAATTAAAGGAATATCTTGATAAGAAGGGCCTTGAGGTAAAAGACCTGGGAACTTATTCCAAAGAGCGTTGTGATTATCCTGAATACGCCTATAATCTGGCGAAAGGAGTCTCTTCGGGTAAATATAAGAGGGGAGTACTTATTTGTAAAAGCGGTATAGGTAATTCTATCGTTGCCAATAAAGTCCCGGGTGTGCGCGCGGCGCTTTGCTACAGCATTAAAACAGCTAAACTCAGCCGCGAGCATAATGACAGCAATGTCCTGGTTCTTGGCTCGGCATTTGTCAAAGCGGATTTAGCCAAGAGGATGGTGATTGCCTGGTTAAATACAAAATTTTCAGGGGGCAGGCATTTAAAGAGGGTGAAATTAATCAACATGATTGAACAGAAGATAAGGAGAAGTGCCAAGTGAAACATCTAAAGGAGATTGACCCGGAGATTTACTCAGCAATTAAGAAAGAAATGAAGCGCCAGGATGAGAACCTGGAGTTGATTGCCTCGGAGAATTTTGCTTCTTTGGGGGTTTTAGAGGCCCAGGGTTCGGTGTTGACCAATAAGTATGCAGAAGGCTATCCCGGCAGGCGCTGGTATGGCGGATGTGAGTATGTTGATATTGCCGAAAGCCTGGCGATTGAGCGGGCCAAAACGATATTCGGCGCAGAGCACGCCAATGTCCAGCCGCATTCCGGTTCACAGGCGAATATGGCGGTTTATTTCGCGGCAATACAACCCGGAGATACGGTTTTGGCGATGGATTTATCCGCCGGCGGGCATCTTACTCACGGCCATCCGCATAATTTTTCCGGCATGTTCTATAAAATGGTCGGTTACGGGGTGGATAGAAAGACCGAAGCCTTAGATTATGATAATATCCTTGAGCTGGCTAAAATACATAAGCCCAAAATGATCTTAGCCGGCGCTTCGGCATACCCAAGGACGATTGATTTTAAGAAATTCCGCCAGATTGCCGATACTGTTGGAGCGTATTTGTTTGTGGATATGGCCCATATCGCCGGCCTGGTGGCTGCCGGTATACATCCGTCGCCGGTGCCTTACGCGGAGTTTGTAACTTCCACGACGCACAAGACTTTGCGCGGACCGCGGGGAGGATTTATCCTTTGTAAAAAAGAGTTTGCCAAGAAGATTGACAGCCGGATCTTCCCGGGAATCCAGGGAGGTCCATTGATGCATGTGGTTGCCGCTAAAGCTGTGGCTTTTCACGAAGCGATGCAGCCGGAGTTCA
>JAQUSM010000149.1 GCA_028715095.1 Candidatus Omnitrophota bacterium | reverse complement strand
TTCGGACTGGGCTATTTCATTTTCATGATGGGGGAAAATAAGGTCCAGACCGCCGCCATGGATATCAAATTCATCGCCTAAAATATCCGAGCTCATCACAGAACACTCAATATGCCAACCAGGCCTGCCCTTTCCCCAGGGGCTGTCCCATGAAGGCTCACCTTCTTTAGCAGCTTTCCATAAAGCAAAATCAAGAGGGTCTTTTTTCTTCTCGCCAGGGGCAATTCTTGAGCCTGCCTCCATTTTATCTATCGCCTGATTTGATAATTTACCGTAATTCTTGGCTTTCTTAATATCAAAATACACATCCCCTTCGGAAACATAAGCGCAATCGTTTTTGATAAGCTGGCCTATAAATTGCTGCATTAAAGGCTTCTCTTTATCAACATACTCGGTTGCTTTAGGCTCAACATCCGGATCAAGAATACCCAGGCTCTTCATGTCTTCATGGTAAAGATCCAGATACTTGGCAGAAACCTTTTTAACCGCCTCATTTAAATCCTCGCCCTTAAACTCTTTTTGCGCTTTATCGATAATCTTATCATCCACATCGGTTACGTTCCTGACAAATTTAACCTCGTATCCCCTGTATGTTAAATATCTCCTGATCACGTCAAATATATAAGCGCTGCGGGCATGGCCGATATGCGGCTGGTCGTAAACCGTAGGTCCGCAGACGTACATTTTGATCTCTTTAGGTTTTAAGGGGATGAGCTCTTCTTTTTTCCTTGAAAGGGAATTATATATAAAGATTTTATTTTCCATATCAAAATATCAATAACAATTGCAGCAGTGCTTTAGTTTTGAAGCTTAATAGCGGGTGACTGCCAAGCCGAAGCCCTTGCCGCGCGCAACGAAAAGTGAGCACGGCGAGGTGGATTGGCAGGCAGGACCCGCGAAGATGGAAACAATCTGCTAAAATTACTTCTTCTCTAAGTCCTTAACCCTATCCTGCAGCTCTTCAATCGTCTGCATAATCGGATCCAGTATGTGCACATGGTCAAGGCTTACATCCATCTTCTTACCGTCCTGCTTGGTGATCCTGCCCGGCACGCCGACTACCGTGGAATTAGCCGGCACATCTTTGATTACTACCGCGTTTGCGCCGATATATGAATTGTCCCCGATGGTAATATTGCCCAGGACCTTTGCTCCTGCTCCGACAACAACATTATTGCCGATAGTTGGATGGCGTTTTCCCTTAACAATTCCGGTGCCTCCTAAGGTCGAGCCCTGATAAAGCAGGACATCGTTACCGATAACCGTTGTTTCTCCGATAACTACCCCCATGCCATGGTCGACAAAAAAACGCTTGCCGATTCTGGCTCCCGGATGGATCTCAATTCCCGTTAAGAAGCGGGCCAATTGGGATAAAGCTCTGGCCAGCAGGAATAAATGGAGATTATATAAAACATGGGCGATGCGATAAAAGATCAAGGCATGCAGCCCCTGATAAAGCAAAACTACCTCCAGGAAACTTTTTGCCGCAGGGTCCCTTTTCTGCAGCGCCCTTATGTCGGAATAAAAAACTATAGAGATAAGCGCAAGTTTAGCCACAGAAAGAATTACTAATATGATTATTATATTTATAACGTAAACCATAATTACCCTCTCTCCTTAACTAAAGAAACTGCCGCGTAACAGGCAATGGCTTCATTCTCGCCTATAGCTCCCAGCCCCTCGTTTGTCTTTGCCTTTATGTTCAAGGCGTCCTCCCGGATATGCATCAGCGCACAAAGCGCCTGTTTCATTTTATTCTTAAAAGGTGTAAGCGCCGGGGTCTGAGCAATAACCACTACATCAAGATTGTTAATCTCATAACCCTTGCTGTCAAGAAGCTCTTTAACTGTCTTCAACAACTGGCTGCTGGCAATCCCCTTATATTTAAGATCAGTATCGGGGAAATGTTCTCCGATATCCCCCAGCGCCAAAGCTCCTAATAAAGCGTCGCAAAGAGCATGTATCAATACATCTCCGTCAGAATGCCCCAGGAGGCCTTTATTATAAGGTATCTCTATCCCGCCTAAAATTAATGGCCTGCCCGGGACTAAACGGTGGATATCATAACCTATGCCGATTTTAGATTGCATAAGCTTTCCTTTTAACAATCAAATCCGCCAACAATAAATCTTCGCCGGTGGTAATCTTGATGTTGCCATAATTACCTTCAACGACTCTGACTCTTTTACCTGGTTTCTCAACTAAAGAAGCATCGTCGGTAACATCTGCCTGGGAGTATTTCTTATACGCGCTAAGCAGAAGGTTTTTCTTAAATACCTGCGGAGTCTGCGCTTCCCAAAGCCTGTCCCTGTTTAAGGTTTTGCTGACTATATTTGATTGCCGGCAGAACTTTATGGTTGCTTTCGGCCTTACAGCCAGTATTGCCGCACCACTCTTCTTTGCCGCTGCTATAACTTTTGTAATAGATTTACTATCAATAAACGGCCGCGCAGAATCATGGATCAACACCCAATCGCTTCTTTTACCGACTGCCTTAAGGCCGTTATATACCGAATCCTGCCTGCGTAAACCGCCTAAAACGATCTCTTTTATTTTCTTAAAAGGATATTTCTTTACAGCCTTAACTATCTTGCCCCGGTTAGCCAAGCTGACCACTAAAATAATTTCACCTACATCCGGATGTTTGTTTAAATTATTAAGGGAATAAATTATTGCCGGCTTATTTCCTATTTTTACCAAAGGTTTTGGCACTGCGGCATTAAGCCGCCTGCCCTTTCCGGCTGCCAACAGAATCGCGCTAAGCATTATTTCGTAATCTTGGTAAAGATCATCCTGCCGGCCTGGGTCTGCAGGACAGAGGTTACTACGGCTTTGACGTCCTGGCCGATTAACCTGCGGGCGTCTTCGACTACCACCATTGTTCCGTCATCAAGATAGCCCACCGCCTGATTATGCTCTTTGCCTTCCTTGATCAGCTTGATATGCATCTCTTCGCCGGGAAAAACCACTGGCTTTAAGGCATTGGCCAGTTCATTGATATTCAGGACCTTGATCCCCTGGATACTGGCTACGCGGTTTAAATTAAAATCCACGGTAAGGATCTTGGCTTCAAGCAGCTTGGCTAACATGACTAATTTTGCGTCAACCTCCGTAGTCTCGGAAAAATCCTGCTCATGGATAGTTATATCCATTCCAGATTCTTTCTGTATAGTATTAAGTATTTCCAAGCCGCGCCTTCCCCTCTGGCGCTTGATCGGATCAGTGGAATCGGCAATCTGCTGTAACTCTCTTAGCACAAATTTAGGAATAATAACTTTCCCCCCCAGGAAACGTGTTTTACAAATATCGACGATCCTGCCGTCAATAATCACGCTGGTATCAAGGAGTATGACATCCCCGGATTGGTCCTGGCGGCGCAGGCGCACGTAAGG
>JAQUSM010000019.1 GCA_028715095.1 Candidatus Omnitrophota bacterium | reverse complement strand
AACCTGATCCTTATATGCGGCAATTAACGCTAAAGCGGTTAAAGCTGCCGAACCAATAGCAAAACCTTTGCCGGTGGCTGCGGTAGTATTGCCTAAAGAATCCAAAGCATCCGTTCTCTTTCTCACTTCGGGAGGTAATTTTGACATCTCAGCGTTTCCACCGGCATTATCAGCAACCGGGCCGTAAGCATCGGTAGCCAGCGTAATACCTAAGGTTGAAAGCATACCCACCGCGGAAATCGCGATACCATATAATCCCGCATTAAAATTCACCGCTCCGCCTGACACAAAGAAGCTAATCAAGATAGCAACGCAAACGATAATTACCGGGATCGCGGTAGACATCATCCCTACGGCAATACCGCTGATAATTACAGTTGCCGGGCCGGTTAGAGAAGCATCGGCGATTGTACGCGTAGGCTTAAAACCGCTGGAAGTATAATATTCAGTACACAAACCAATCAACACGCCGGCGATCAAACCTGCCAGGACTGACCAGTAAGTACCGATATGTTCGATACCTAAGGTATATTTAATCAGAAAGAATGAAATTACCGCAACTAAAAACGAACTGGTAAATACGCCTTTACGTAAAGCTGCCAAGAGGACTTTTTGACTTGCCTGCTCGCCGCTTTTTACAAAGAAGGTCCCAATAATTGAAGCGACAACACCTACCGCTGCCATAACCATAGGCACAGTTACCCCGGCAACCCCAAGGCCGGCGGCAACACCTAAAGCAGAAGTAGCGACAATAGAACCAACATAAGATTCGTAGAGATCGGCTCCCATTCCAGCAACATCACCGACATTGTCACCGACATTGTCAGCAATAACTGCCGGGTTACGCGGATCATCTTCGGGAATTCCTGCTTCTACCTTACCTACTAAGTCAGCGCCAACATCAGCGGCCTTAGTAAAAATGCCTCCGCCTACCCTGGCAAAAAGAGCCATAGAACTGGCGCCCATACCAAAGCAAAGCATAGTAGATGTAATGGCGGCAATTTTATCGGTTCCCATGGGAATAGAGTGGCAGGAATAATACCAATTCAGAAAATAATACCAAATACTTAAGTCCAACAGGCCTAGGCCGACTACGGTAAGCCCCATTACCGCGCCGCTGGAAAAAGCTACGCGTAAACCTGAATTCAGGCTCTTAGAAGCTGCCTGGGCAGTACGGTTAGAAGATTGTGTTGCGATGGTCATACCTATGAAGCCGGATAACCCTGAGAAGAATCCGCCGGTTAAAAAAGCAAAGGGAACAAATATGACTAAATAATTCTTCAAAGCCATAGCCAGAAGAATAAAAAATACCACGATAAAAAACATAGAAACGCCAAGATACTGCCTTTTTAAATATGCCTGAGCCCCCACGCGTACGGCCTGGGCAATCTCCTTCATTTTATCCGTTCCTTCATCCATCTTCAGGATGCTTAAGGCCAGATAAAACGCGAAACTTAAAGCTAAGATCGAACCAACCGGCGCCAACAACAGCAAATCAAAACCCATTTTTACTCCGCTCCTTTCAGAAACATTTGTTATTTTACGCTACTGAACAACCTATCAAAAATTAGGCAATATGTTAACATAACCGTGACACTTGTCAATAACAATTACTCCAGTTTCTTTTCCTCCTCAACTACCCTGCCCTCCACATCAATAACCCTGCCATGAGGCCCCCCTGGACGTTGGCTTCGGCTGCCGGAAGCCGGACCACGGGCCGCTGGTCCGAACTGCTGGATGATTTTCCGCATAAAAATATGAATCTTAATAAGAAATATTAGAATAAGGGCTGCCTCCACACCCAGCCAAAGATAAGTTGAATTAAAGATTGCCCTGCCGAATAAAAGGTTAAGGATAATAAGCAGCGGCAGCAAACAACCGGTTTGCCCTGACCAGATAATTTGAGGCATCAAAAATTCTCCCAATGCAAAAGTTCTTTAAGCCGGCGTTTATCTGTTTGTTTAAAAGAATCTTTTTCCTGCGGATAGCCCAAAGCAATCAAGCTGACCAATTTCATCTCTATGGGGGCATTCAATAAAACATTTACCTGTCCAGCGTAAGGCTTTTTATCTCCGGCTACCCAGCAAGAACCAATACCTAAAGCTGTAGCCGCTAAAAGGATATTACAGGTAGCGCCGCATCCGTCTTCGAGGTAATATTTTGAGTCAAGGCAAAAAACCGCGATGCAGGCAGCTGCCTGGGCAATAAACCTGCCATTTTCAGCTAATTTAGACAATTCAGCCAGTTTATGTTTATCCGTGACTACCACAAATTCCCAGGGCTGCACATTTCTTGCCGTAGGGGCAAACCTGGCGCAATCAATAAGCTTCTCCAGGTCTTTCCCGTCAATACCTCTATTTTGAAACAGCCTTATACTACGCCTGAAGCGTAATAATTCCAAATTTTCCATTTTTAGTCTCCAATATTGTTAAAATTAAATTAATTTCTTAAGGAGATCCTCGGGAATGGCCTGCGGTTTTAAACGCTTATCCACGCAAACAAGGAGGGTTTTAGCTTTAACGATAAGCTGTTTATTTTGATTATATATTTCATGCAGGAATTCAATGCGTACTCCGCTGACTGTTCCTACCTGGGTCAAGATATCCAGCTCATCGCCGTATACAGCCGGAAGTTTATAATCTATCTCCTGCCGGGCGACCACAAACATGATCCCGGAATCAGACAATTGCTTGATAGAAGCGTTTTTTAACGCAAAATATTCTGTACGCGCCTCTTCAAGAAAATTAAGGTAGTTGGCGTAATAAACCACCCCTCCGCAGTCAGTATGATGATAGTAGATCCGTGTTTTCATATTATTATAAATATAGCTCTAAACTAATAATTGTCAATATATTCCCCAAGAAAACTGCCTTCCGCGATGCGTTTTAACTTCACCCGCACAAACTTGTTGATTAACCCGGGTTTAAAGGGTATCCTGATATTAAGGTAATTATCGGTTAAGCCCTCCAAATAGCAAGTTTGGTCTTTGGCAACACCCTCTATCAAAACTAAAAACTCCTCACCGATGAACTTGCGCATAAATTGATCCCGGCACTCTTGAGCAGCTTTTTCCAGATTAGCGCAACGGGCATTAACTGTTTTCGCATCAACTAATCCGCTGAAACCGGCGGCTTTTGTGCCCGGGCGGACGGAATAAGGAAAAATATGCGCCTTTAAAGGCATTATCTTTCTGATTAAACTAACGGTATTATTAAAATTTTCTCCGCTTTCCCCGGGAAAACCAATCAAGCAATCCGTGGTAATGGAAACTCCGGGAATATTACGCTTGATCCTGGAGATTAAATCCTCATACTTCTCCCTGGTGTACTTACGGTTCATGCGTTTGAGTATGCTGTTGTCTCCGCTCTGGATGGGAATATGCAGATGCCGGCAAAACTTTTTGCTGCCTGCCAGGAGTTTAATCAGCTTGATAGAAACGTCCCCTGCTTCAATTGAGCTTAATCTTATACGCGACAATCCTTCTATTTTCGACAGGGAATTGACAACATCGACAAGGCCTTTCTTAGGAGAAAGGTCCTTGCCATATTCGCCCAGGCAAATTCCCGTCAGGACAATCTCTTTAAACCCGCAGAAAACCAGTTTTCTTGCCTCTTTAAGCACTTGCTGAAAACTTTTGCTGCGTTTTTTACCCCTTACCAGGGCTACTTTACAGTATGTGCAGAAATTATCGCAGCCGTCCTGGATCTTTAAGAAAGCGCGGGTATGCCGGCTAAACCCGCTTATTCCCTCGGGGAAAAAACCTTTTTTTACGACTAAACTGACACCTTTGATACCCGCCAATAAATCCCAGTCTTTTTCCGCCAGGCAGCCGGTAACAATAATTTTCGCCTTTGGATTTGACTGGACGCATCTACGGATAATATTGCGGGATTTCCGGTCAGCCCCGGAGGTAACAGTACAGGTATTTATCAGAAAATAATCCGGGTTTTGACTTTTGCCGGCCTCTCCGAACCCCTTACTTAAAAATCTTTCCAGGATACTTTGCGTATCATATTGGTTGGCTTTACACCCGAGGGTAAAAAATTTAACAAGTTTCATTTAATTTAATAAAACTGGCGGCTGCTATAGCTGCCGTATCTACACGCAAGACCCGCTCACCAAGCGAAACAGGAAGAAACCCGGCTCTTATTGCCAGGACAACCTCCTGAGGAGTAAAATCACCTTCCGGACCGATTAAAACTATTATTTTCTTAATATTGCCGCGTTCACGGCTAAGGGCATCTTTAAGGCTCTTGCGCTTGCCTTCTAAAGTAGGCATTAATTTTAAATCAAAATCATCCACAGACAAAAGCAAATCTTTTAAGGCGGCGACCGGCTTGATCACCGTAAGTTTATTACCCTGGCTTTGTTTGGCAGCGCTCAAAGCAATTTTTTCCCAGCGCTGGAATCGTTGTATTTTCTTCTGTTTATCCAGCCTGACAATTACCCTTTCTGTCTCAAGCGGGATTATACATTCAACCCCTAATTGCGTAAGCTTATCCACAATATCATCCATCTTTACTTTCTTAGGGATGGCGCAGGCAACTGTAAGATCCAGGCTCGCATCCCTGGGGGGCTTCTTCTCTTTTATCTCCAATTTTGCCGCCGCTGGCCCAATTTCAACCACCGCGGCAATATATTCATTACCGCAATTATCAAAAACCGCTATTTGTTCAAAAAGCTTGATCCTGAGCACATCCCTTAAGTGATGCAGCTGCTCCGGATCCTTCAACGTAATGTTTTTATCTTTTACATCAGTTTTATCGACGAAGAAACGGTTCATTTTGCTTTCTCTTTTTCAGAAAAAACCTCGGCGTTAAATATATAAAGCTCGGTATTCCTGTCTTTCCAGGCATCCTGGGGCAGGCCGGCTTTATGGGCACAAAGATTATTTAAAAATTCTTCTTTGCTCCAGCCGGTCTCCGTGGCTACCTGGGGCAGGAAAACCCCGCTTTGATACCCTTTACGCACAAGCACTCCATGTTTGCCCAACTCTATATTTTCTGCCGAATCCACTTTTTTTAAAGGCGATAAAACGGAGATTTCTATTTCCACATCCTTAAGGTCCGATAAAGTAAGAGGGGAAAACCGCGGGTCATCAACCGCCGCTTCAACCGCCATGTCTCTGACGGTAAGATAAAGAGGCTGGCTGGCGGAAAGATTGCCGATACAGCCCCTTAACTGGCCGTGCATATTGAGCGTAACAAAAGCGCCCATTTCCTGTTTTAATGCAGGATCATCCCCGGCAAGCTCCATTTTCTTGCCTGTCCGCAGATATGTATCAATCGAGCCGCGGGCAATCTCAAGCAGCTTATTTCTTTGCTGGTTATTCAACATATGGTCTCCTTCCGGATTATAAACGGCTATACTGGCATAACCTACTGTCCATTGGCCATCGGTATTGCGGCCGGTTACTACCGCAGAATTCGTATGATTCAAGAGCTCCACTTTATCGTATCCGGATTCTTTTGCCACGTTTAAGGCAATCACCGCGCCGAACCCGCCGCAGGCTTGCGCTTTTTCATCGCGCAAAGAATAATATAGCCCTTCATAATCCATCTTCTTAATCAGTTCAAGCGTCAATGAATCAGTTTGGTCGGCCTCTTTAATATTATAACCATGGTATAAATCAGTAGATACCACCAATAAAACATCTTTGCGGCTGCCTATTGCCTCCTTAAGCAAAGAGGCAATGATTTTACAAGCAGACAACGAGCAATCTCCGATAACTACCGGGACAATCTTAAAATCAGCAAGCACGCTTTGTAAAAACGGCAGCTGCACTTCGACTGAATGCTCGTTGCTGAAAGCGGACTCGTCAGCAAAAATATCATTGCTCTTACCAATCAACTTACCGGCAAACTGATCATCTATTTTCAATATGCCGAGGCTTGTTTCAAAAGATCCTTGAGCATAGACAGCGGCTCCGCTAAAAGGTTTATGGTGGCTGGTGCCGAGTATAACTACGGTTTTATAAGGCCTTCCCTTAATGAGCTTATAACCATACGCGGCGGTTTGGCCGGAATAACCATACCCCGCATGAGGGCTGATAAGGACAAGAACCTGTCCAGGTACGGGGTTAGGGGATGCCTTTTCCAGGAAATTACCCAGCATTGCGGATAATGCCGCTTTTCCGTCGGGATAAAACTCTCCGGAAAAATCAGGCTGTTTTACGGAAGCAAAACAAGCAGGAAAATGGAATAGTGATAAAAATAATACCAGGGAGATTGTTTTAAGTTTCATGGATGTTGAGATGAGAAAGATTCTGCAACACATTGTTGCAGAATCCACAATTCGCTGCATTAATGCAGCGAATTGTGGAGCTGGGGAGAATCGAACTCCCGACCCCCTCGTTGCGAACGAGATGCTCTCCCAACTGAGCTACAGCCCCGATATCAAGAAATTATCAATTTTTAGCTAATTCCAGGCCTTGCCGAATCTTACGTTTTCCTGCTTACCATTAATTTCTATGTCCACAGAATCAACATTGATTTTAATAATCTTAAAATCCCCCATTGTGTCACCTTCAAAAACAACTTTATTATTTATTAATGCCGAATTTCTCTTGTTACCAGCGTCAAAATATATATCCTGAAGGGCATATTGCTCTTTTTTAATCTCCGGATTCTTCCCCTTGGCCCCTCCTGTCTTTGATTTCACATATTTGTACAAAGGGTTTTTAGCTAAAGCGCCCCTGATTTCTTCCCAGCCCTCATGGAATTTCTTATTTACCATCAGATTGAATCCATTGGCATATTGAGCTCTTTGGTTTACCTGAATGCCATATGTACCAATCACACATAACAAAAGAATAACAAGAGGAGACAATATTTTCTTGAATAATCCGGTTATTTTCTTAAATATTTCTACTAGATAATACCGCCAAAAGAAACTTTTTAACGTTTTCTTGCAGGTGGGGCATACTTTCCAGGGGGTAGGAAAGTATTCATTGCATTTGGGGCAGTATTTCAGAAATTGTTTTTCAAGTTTACCTTTTTCCATTTTATTCCTTTTTTAAAGGTGAGAGGGTATAAAAGAATTTTATTGCGCGGGAGCGCTAGGGCAAACTAAACGCGTTTTCATGGCAATTTGAGGGTTGTCTGAACTAACCGCAACAGCAGGATCATACCTGCCTACCAAACCAACATCAACCGCCATGCCATTATCAGTAATCCGGGCATAAAAACCTGAGGTCGGGTAATCCGGCATTACAGTAGCCGAAAAATTACTGATAATTTTATCACTTAAAACTTCGGTAGTAGTAATAAATATAACCTTTAAAGCATTGCCGTCTAAATAAAAGGTGATCCATGGGTCATCAACTAAGTTGCCCGGCGTCCTGGGGGTATTTAAATCCACGCGTACCTGAAAACCTGTTTGTACTCCCGCAGCAGGATACCTCCTGATCGCAGGGCTGTTAAATTCCCCTACACCCTGCTGGACATATTTACTTATATAGTCAAGAACATAAGAAATCTGATTCTGCACTTTAACCCGCTTGTCCGAGCTGATTACATGATTCCTGCTGAATAAATCAATGCTGAAAAAAGCCAAAAGGACCAGCGACATCAGAATTATCGCCATAATCAACTCTATCAGGCTTGAAGCAGATTTGCTCTTAGGCATTTGTTAGGGAGAGACTTCAGTCCAGTTAATCGTAACTTTTACCCTGCGCAAATTCGTGCTAAAAGTAGCAACGTCATATCGCGCGGTATAATCAGTATTATTTACTTTTCTATGGAGCGCCAACGAAGGGCATGCCGGATTTTGATTAACCCCGCTCGCATCGCAATAAGTGGTGCCTACGGTCAAAGCGTTGTTGACAGTATCCCAGTTGTCCTGCCGCACGTATAATTGGAGAGGATCAAGAAAAAGCTTACCCATTTCACTGCTGGTCATACGTTCCATGGAATGCAAAATATGGCGTTTACCCGAAACAAAAACACTTGCCAATCCGCCAATTACCAGGGCAAATATAACTGTTGATATAATTACTTCAAACAGCGTAGTAGAACGCTTACTGCAGATTAAGGCGGGCATCCCGTACCAGAGCAAGTAGGAGCGCTCCCAGTATTAGTTAAAGTCCAAACCCTGCCGCCACTGCCTACGCGCGTAGCAGTAGTTTGGTTTCCAATTCCATCCGCCGTATAACCCCAAGATACTCCACTAGAAGGCAGGTTAACCTTTAGATAAGTGTTTATATCAGCAATTACGCTGGTAGAGCCGCCCGGAGGATAGTAAGAACCACCTGATTCCATCCTGTAAATCTTTTCCGCTGCCTGCATAAGCCCAAGGCTGGCCCTGGCCTCCCTATCCAACGCCCGCTCCCTGCTGGTCGCAAATCCAGGCAAGGCCAAAGCAGCTAAGACGCCGATAATAACAATTACAATCAGCAACTCCATTAAAGTGAAGCTTCTCTTAATCAGCATTCTTTAACTGCTCCTTTGCGGATTAATAACCCGCAGACCCGCCCCAGGTACCGTTAACATCAACAGTCTTGGTATAAGCTGCTGCGCCTTGAGGTGTTTTTCCACCGGCAGTACATCTGGTGGCAGTACAGGTTCCGGTAGCCGCAGAACATGAATAAGAAAAATAATGCGTGGTGGTACAGGCTGAAGGGGCCGATACACCTAAGTTAGCCACTGTCGCATATGCGCCATTTTCCATATTTTCAGCTATTTCTGCGCTTCTAAGAGAACCCAATATCAATCTTGCTTCAGCAGCGCGGCCTTTTTCAACTACCTTAGTATACTGCGTCATACCCACAGAGGCCAGGATACCGACGATAATGATAACTACGATAAGTTCAATAAGCGTAAAACCTTTTCTCATTTTAACTCCTCCCTTATAAATTAATAACCCGCAGACCCGCCCCAGGTACCGTTAACATCAACAGTCTTGGTATAAGCTGCTGCGCCTTGAGGTGTTTTTCCACCGGCAGTACATCTGGTGGCAGTACAGGTTCCGGTAGCCGCAGAACATGAATAAGAAAAATAATGCGTGGTGGTACAGGCTGAAGGGGCCGATACACCTAAGTTAGCCACTGTCGCATATGCGCCATTTTCCATATTTTCAGCTATTTCTGCGCTTCTAAGAGAACCCAATATCAATCTTGCTTCAGCAGCGCGGCCTTTTTCAACTACCTTAGTATACTGCGTCATACCCACAGAGGCCAGGATACCGACGATAATGATAACTACGATAAGTTCAATAAGCGTAAAACCTTTTCTCATTTTAACTCCTCCCTTCTTGTGAAACATTTTAAACTATATTCCAGAAAATGTCAATAATTATCCTCCGATTTTTGAAATTTCAAAAATCGGCAAAAAGATACCTGTAATCATAATACCTATAACCCCTCCGATAAAAACCAGCACAAAAGGCTCAAACATGGAAACAAAACGCGCCAGGAACACCTCGCAATAATCCTGATAAAAAGTATTAATCTTTTTAAACATCTGGGGCAGCTCCCCAATCTCTTCCCCGATGCTGACCATTTGCACGAACATAGGGTCAAAAAAAGCGCTTTTCTCCAAAGGTTCACGTAAAGATTTTCCCTCGCGCACATCTTCTTTAACTTTACGGATAATATCAGCCATAATCAGGTTGCCAACGCTGCGTTCGGATATTTCCAGGGAATAAAGAATAGGAACCCCTGATTCCAAAAGCGTAGACATTTCCGATGAAAATCTTTCTACGTTCAAAGCCACAAAAAACTCCCCGAATACCGGAATCTTAAACTTAAAGTTCTCAAAATTTCTCCTGCCTGTTTTAGTCTTGACGTATTTCTTAAAAGCAAAGATAATTCCGGCGATACCCAGGATTATCGTAATCATATTAAACCGCAGGAAATCACTTACCTTTAATAATATTTGCGTAAGCACAGGCAGGGTAATATTAAACCCCTTGAATATCTCCGCGAAGGTAGGCACTATTTTTACCGCCATTAAAAACAAAGCCGCTAAACCCGCGGTCAAAAGTATACCCGGGTAAATCAAGGCCGAGATAATCTTGCCCCTGAACTCGGCATCCCTTTCCAAATACGTAGCCAGGCGGCTTAACACTACCGCCAAATTTCCGCTGGCCTCCCCGCTCTCTACAAGGTTTACCCAAAGATCCGTAAAAACTTTTGGATGCTTGGCCATGGCCTCATGAAAACTCAAACCCGATTCCATATTCTTTTGTAAATCCAGGACAACCAGATAAAGTTTCTTACTGACGACCTGCTTAGAGATAATATCCAGGCTTTTAAGGATAGTTACCCCTGCGCCAAGCAAAGTTGCTAATTGCCTGCAGAAAAGGGTAAGGTCATCAGCGCTGATACTGTTACGCTTCTGCTTGATCTTGTCTTTGATAACCGGCTTAGATACGCTGCTCTTAAAAGCTTCATTATTTTCAGGAATAACGCTGATTACAATCAATCCCCGGGATTGAATCCTGCTTACCGCCTCTTCCTGGTCTACTCCTTCCTCTATACCGGTTTCTTTTTTTCCCGAAGTATCCCTGGAAATATAATAAAATTTTGGCATTACTCCACTCCCAATGTCACGGAGAAAACCTCTTCTAACGAAGTTATCCCGCTTTCAACCTTCTTAATCCCTGACTCATATAGAGTTTGCATCCCCGCAGCCCTGGCTACCTCACGTATCTTTAGATAAGGGGCCCTCTGGTTAATCAAATCCTGAATTTCTATAGTGCAGGGCATAACTTCACAAATATTGGTCCTGCCTCTATAACCTGTATTATTGCACTTGGGGCATCCTTTATGCCGGTAGATTAAATCCCCTTTAATTTTGGCCCCCTTTAATTGCTCAGGAGTAGGCTCATAAGCCTCTTTACATTCCGGGCATAGCTTCCTAATCAATCTCTGGGCAATAACTACCAATAAAGAAGGGCCGAGCATATACGGCTCGACTCCAATATCCATAAGGCGGCTTGCCGCTGAAGGAGCATCATTAGTGTGTAATGTACTTAAAACCAAATGCCCGGTGAGCGCCGAACGGATACAGATCTGGGAAGTTTCCAGGTCCCTGACCTCCCCCACCATCATAATATCCGGGTCCTGACGCAAAAAACTGCGCAAGGCAGCGGCAAAAGTAAGCCCGACTTCGGGCTTAATCTGGACCTGGTTGATCCCATCCATTTTATACTCTACAGGATCTTCAACGGTAACAATATTCTTCGAAGGATTCTTGATTTCGCTTAAAATAGCATAAAGAGTCGTTGACTTTCCGCTCCCGGTAGGGCCGGTAACAAAAACCAAGCCATACGGCTGGTTGATTGCCTTGCGCACATGCTCCAGCTGCGTAGCATCAAAACCGGCAGAGCTTAAATCCAAAACCTTGTTGCCGCGGTCAAGTATCCTCAATACCGCTTTCTCGCCATAGATAGTCGGAATAATAGAAACACGGATATCTATCGGACGGTCATTGATACGCACTAAAATTGCTCCGTCCTGCGGAAGGCGCTTCTCCGCGATATCCATTTTCGATAAGATCTTTACGCGCGAAACAATCGGCAGGTGCAGATGTTTTGCCGGAGGAGGTATTTCGCAAAGCTTTCCGTCAATGCGGTAGCGCAAAGAAGTTCTTTCCTTAAAAGGCTCGATATGTATGTCCGAGGCGCCTTCTTCAATTGCCTGGCGGATAATTAAATCCACTATTTTGACCACGGGCGCTTCTTCAGCGCGGGCAATCAGTTTATCCAGGCTCAACTCCTGGCCTAACTCATCCCCCGTATCCTGCGCTGTTGTGTCAATATTGTAGCTGGACTCGACAGCATCCCGCAACATCGCGGACTTGCCATAAAATTCCTCAATAGCTTTCTTAATATCTGAACGTGTGGCAATAACCGGGTTAATTTCACAACCGGTGAGTTTCTTCAGGTTGTCTATAAGAATGAAATCCAAAGGATCAAACATTGCCACTGTAAGCGACCTGGCTGTACGTGATAAAGGCAATACATAATTTTTAAAAGCAAACTCCTGCAGGATCAAATGCTCCAATCCCTGGCCAGCCACCGGTTTGAGCATTCCCGTACCAAGGGCAAAAAACGGGACATTTAACTGTTTACCCAGAACAGCTACAATTTGTTCCTCTTTAACCATCTCCAGTTTAATCAACACCTCTCCCAGCCTGCCGGATTCCTTTCTTTGGACGCTGATAGCCTTTTCCAGCTGGCTGGGTGTAATTAAACCTTCTCTTATAAGTAGCTCGCCAAGTCTTAAATACTTATCTTTTTGCATTTTTGTCGAAATTATTCAAACTGGAATTAATCAGGTAATCACGGTTAATATGCGTAACCACATTCTGTTCACGGATAGGCAGGCTGAACCTCTGCATCTGTTCTATTTTTACCTGGTTACTCTTGACGATCCTGGGAGTAATAAATACCAAAAGCTCCCTTTCCCTGTCCTTATCTTTATTCTTGTGCCTGAACAGGCCGCCGATTATAGGGATATCCCCTAAAACAGGCAGCTTGGTTATAGTTTCGGAGGTATCATTACGTATCAGGCCGCCGATAACCACTGTCTCGCCGTCTTTAATCCTTACTATTGATTTTGTGGAACGTTCCTCAGGGTCTTTAAACGTAGTGTTGAAAGTGCTGGTAGCTCCATCCTTTACCTTTGGGTAAGTGAACCTAG
>JAQUSM010000148.1 GCA_028715095.1 Candidatus Omnitrophota bacterium | reverse complement strand
GGAACAATTTATCTATTCCGCCGGGGATTCGTTTTGCCAAATTATAAAGTCTTCCGGGCCGAACCGGTAGAATTGTGCCATGTGCGGGGAATCATAAAATACGCGTTTTCTTTCCATGGGAGAGGCTTGATCCAGCTTGGGTTTCTGGTGTTGATTTTTACTCCGATAGCCAGGGTTATACTTTCTGTATTTGTTTTTTTATACCAGAAAGATAAATTATACGTTACGGTAACCTGTATTGTCCTGGCAGTTTTATGTTTTAGCCTCTTTGGCGGCAGGTAATCTTTAATTAGAAAAATAGGGTCTCTTTTAATGAACCATTGGAACTTCTTTGGGTTGTGATATAATCTATCTTAATGCCTTCAGAAAAACTCGTATTTGACTATTCAAGACCAAAGACCCTGCAGCTTAAGATAACCGGAGATTGGCAGCTCTCTGCGGGGCTGCCCCCGGTAAACGAAGTTTCCGTTCAGCTTGAAGCTAATACAGATATTGAGCAAATCGGTTTTATTGTGTCAGAAGATTTTAAATGGGACAGCGCTTTTATCTCTTTTCTTTTTAAATTATACGATATCTCCGGGCAAAAAAAGATTCAGCTTAGCACGCAAGGTCTTCCTGCGCATGTAGTAAAACTCCTTAAACTCGCCCCCGCGCAAATTAAAAAAATAATTCCAGATAAGGCAATAGAGGAATCTTTTTTAGATAAGATAGGCGGCAGGGTTATCGGTATCAAAGATGCCGTACTTTCTGTTTTGGATTTTTTAGGCGATATATTTCTTGCTTTTAAGCGTTTTGCCGCAGGCAAGGCCTTTTTTCGTAAAGATGATTTTCTTGTTATTGTGCAAAAATGCGGCTCAGATGCCCTTGGCCTGGTTTCCCTGATTACTTTATTAGTGGGGGTAATTCTGGCTTTTATCGGAGCGATCCAGTTAAAAATGTTCGGTGCCCAGATTTATATTGCCGATATAGTTGGAATAGCCATGGTGCGGGTAATGGGGGCGATAATGACCGCTGTTTTGGTCTCCGGCCGCACCGGGGCCAGTTTTGCCGCGGAGTTGGGAATTATGCAAGCTAATGAAGAGATTGATGCGTTGAAAACGCTGGGAGTATCCCCGGTTGAATTTCTGGTTATGCCGCGCGTATTGGCGCTGGTAATAATGATGCCGCTTTTGACTCTTTACGCAGACCTGATGGGTATAATCGGAGGTTTTACTGTCAGCGTAACGGTTCTGGGGCTTAATCCGGTTGAATATTTTAATCATACCATAACGGCCGTAAAATTGAGTAATCTTTGGCTTGGTCTGATTCACAGCTTTGTTTTCGGCATTATCATCGCAATCTCCGGCTGCTACCGGGGAATGGAATGCGAAAGAAGTTCCGCGGGAGTAGGAGAGGCTACGACTTCGGCGGTAGTCACGTCAATAACCGCTATAGTTATCGCTACTGCGGTCATTACTTTTGTCTGTCAGATAATAGGAGTCTAATTAATGGAACCTGCCGTTGAAGTAAAGAACCTTGATTTGGCTTATAATAATTTTGTAGTGATGCGCGGGCTTAATTTCAACATAAAAAAAGGCGAGGTATTCGTTATTATGGGCGGCAGCGGATGCGGCAAGAGTACCCTGCTTAAAACTATGATCGGGCTTAATTCGCCTCAGGCAGGGGAAATTTTATATAA
Source organism: Candidatus Omnitrophota bacterium (assembly GCA_028715095.1). GTDB lineage: Bacteria > Omnitrophota > Gorgyraeia > Gygaellales > Profunditerraquicolaceae > UBA6249. The sequence continues at coordinate 1,761 of JAQUSM010000148.1, read as the reverse complement.
TGGGTTAAGCTTTTGGAATATAGATGAACAGGAACGCCAGCTTATCATGCGCCGTTTCGGGGTCCTTTACCAGGGCGGTGCGCTTTGGAGTTCATTAACTCTGCGCGAGAATGTCGCGCTTCCCTTGCAATTATATTCCAATCTGTCAGTTTCACAAATCCAGGATGTGGCTTTGCTGAAACTCGGGTTGGTGGGCCTGGGAGATTACGCTGATTTTTATCCCGCGGAATTGAGCGGAGGGATGAAGAAAAGAGCGGGCCTGGCGCGGGCAATCGCCCTGGATCCTGAGTTCATTTTCTTTGATGAACCTTCTGCAGGGCTGGATCCTTTAAGCGCCAAGATGCTTGACGATTTGATCCTGGACTTAAGGGATAATTTAGGCACTACAATCGTGGTAGTGACCCATGAGCTTGCCAGTATTTTCGCTATAGGCGATAATGCCGTGCTTCTTGACGCCGATACCAAGGGGGCGATTGCGCAAGGCCGGCCTGAAGATTTATTAGCCAATTCTAAAGACCCGCGTGTGGTTAGTTTCTTGACACGGGGAGAAAAGCAAGGAGCCGGAAGATGAGAAAAGCCAATAAAAGAATGATCGGTGCGTTTGTGGTAGGATCGGTGCTATTATTAATTATAGCTGTAATGGTTTTTGGATCCGGAGCGCTCTTTAGGCTGTCGGATAAGTATGTTTTATTCTTTGACGGTTCGATAAAAGGGCTTTCAGTGGGGGCGCCGGTGATTTTCCGGGGAGTTAAGATCGGAAATATTACTAAAATCGGCTTAGTCTATGATGTGGAAGAAAAAAAGGTATTGATACCCGTAGTTATCGATGTAGAATTAGCGCGAGTCAAGGGATTCCCCGAAAGGTTAGGTTATCCTGATTATAAAAAGTTGGTTGAAGAGGGGCTGCGGGGTAAACTCGAAATACAGAATTTTATTACCGGACAGTTAATGATAGGGTTTGATTTTTACCCGGATAAACCTGCCAAAATCTATGATATCATTAAAGATTATCCTGAATTACCTTCGCTGCCCATATCGCCGGATATTTTTGAAGTAATGAATGAGATTCCCGTCAGAAAGATCGCGGATGATTTAGAGCGGACAGTCAGCGGCATAAACAGGCTGGTTAATTCAGAGGGAATCTCAGAGCTGGATACAACGCTGCGGGAGCTAACCCAGGCTGCACGTGCAACGCGGCTGCTGACAGAGTACCTGGAGCAGCACCCTGAAGCCTTGTTAAAAGGAAAAGCAATACCTAAAGGAGAGTAAAAATGAGAAGATGCGCGTCCTTTTATCAAAGAATGCTTATTTTTGGGTTATTTATCTTTATCTTAAGCGGATGTGTTTCAGCCGGCAGCAGCCCCGATCCCCGTTTCTACATGCTTAAGAGTATGGGCGAGGAAGGGGCCGCGCAGAAGCTTAATATTCCTGCCAACATAATTACCCTGATCGGCCCGGTTGATATCCCCCAATATCTTGACCGTCCGCAGATTGTTACCCAGGATGACAGGGGGATGATAAATATCGCGCAATTCGACCGTTGGGGCGAGTCTCTCGATGCCGGGATAATGCGGTTGATTATCGAAGATCTCCATTTGATGCTACCGGAAACAACCTTTGAGGCATTCCCTTGCAATTACGCCATTCCCTTGAATTATCAGGTAATAGTGGAAATCCAGCAATTAAGGAGCAACCTTAAGGGGGATCTTTTGCTTGTGGCGCAGTGGTCGATCATCAACGCAAATACCCAGAAAATGCTTT
>JAQUSM010000147.1 GCA_028715095.1 Candidatus Omnitrophota bacterium | reverse complement strand
GCTTGTGGCGCAATGGTCGATCATCAACGCAAATACCCAAAAAATGCTTTTTACAAAAAGGTCTGATTTGTCCCAACAGATTAATCCGCATAATTATTCCGGTTTGGCGGATGCCCTTAGCAGGGCTGTTTCTTCATTGAGCGGCGAGATAGCCCGGAATCTATCGATATTGGCAAATCAGATAAAGAAGCAGCCAGTCAGCCAAGAGAAGAAATAGATTCATCATCCCCCGGAATAAACTCATTCTTTAAAGTAATGAGACCTCAGTATTCACCTTTTTATATAATGAGATAGATTTAAGTCTGTGATTGATACTAACGGCCATATATTTTTTCCTATAGCTTGGTTTTGTATTAGTATGGTGGAAGAAAGTCAGAGAAAAGAGGAATAATGCTGTTTACCATTTATCGCATTTTTATATAATAATTACCGTGGTTTTGGCGACTATATGTAAACAGAAGAATTCAAATAACATACCCTCTTGAGCAGGTTGTTTTGAAAGGGCTGGCATGAAAGGTGTTGTCAAGGTAGAGGATAGGATTAATTTTATCGGCAAGGTTTCATCCTTTGCTATCCTGGGTGATCCAGGCTGCGATGGCCTTGGCGTAGAAATAATGACTACCTTTTCAAGGGCGATGAATTGTACGCACACGAATTTCAAGATAATCCTCGGAGACCTTGTCCCATTCGGGCTGGAGGAGTTTTATAAACATATTTATAGCATTATCAATTATGTATCGGCAAATCCCGTGTATACATTATGCGGCAATCACGACAACGACTATTATGTAAAATATTTTGGGTTGAAGAATTATGTATTAGTTAACGACGATTTATTAATTATTGTTCTCGATAATTCAAAAAGAGTATTTGAGGCTGGGACCCTTGATTTCCTTGCCGAATCACTCAAGGGATATAAGCGTAAAAACATATTGATATTATTTCATATCCCCCCACCTAACACTTTCTCCACTAATAGCATGAAGATGGAAGAGTGGCAGAAGCTAAAAAGCGTTATGGACCCTTATAAAAACAGCATAAAATATATACTTTCAGGGCATGTGCATTCCTATTTTTCGGAAATTAAAGACGGCTATAGAATTATAGTGTCCGCAGGCGGCGGGGCAAGGCTGGAGTTTTTCGGGCGCCTCCCGGATAAAAACAGTTCATTCCACCATGTGTTAAGATTCTATTTTGATAAAGATTCTGAATTACAGTATGAATATATGTCGCTTGCCGACGTATCCTATAATCGTGAGATCAAAAATGAAAAGAACCAAAGTTACCTTAACGAGGCTTTCAGGAATGAGGCAATGGCGTATATCAGGTACCAGTTTTTCGCCGACGATGCACATGAGAAAGGCTTTATCGGCATAGAAAAGCTTTTTAAGGCGTTGTCAAAATCAGCGTTTTATCACGCCAGGAACTATTTTAGTGTATTAAATAAATTGCAGGGGATTGATCATAACCTTAAGGAAAGCCAGGCAATTGAAAAGACGGACACGGGCGAACTACATTCTAAATATCTGCCTTATTCGGTTAAATCACGCCTGCCTCTTACCCAATATGCTTTTGGCGAGGCTTACGGTGCAAAACAGAATTATTCCGGATTATTGCCCGAGGCGCTGAAGGTTTATAAAGCGGGAAAGGATATTAAGCCTTCTGCTTATTATGTATGCACAACTTGCGGCAACACAGGACGCTTGGATAAAGAGCTGGAGCATTGTCCCATATGCGGGGCGCCTCTGGATAAGATTATCCAAATGTAAGGAGGGTTAAAGTGGGAGTCGAGAAAGCAGGAGAGAAGTACAGGTGCAATGTTTGCGGTAATGAGGTTACTGTAACAAAGTCAGGCGGCGGTGAACTTGTTTGTTGCGGACAGCCAATGGAGAAAATAGAAGGATAAAATAAAAAGGAGGTAATCGGTATGTGCGATACGTGCGGATGCAGCCCATGCAAAAAGTGCGGCAAGCCAATCAAGAATGGAGTTTGCTCAGGATGCAAGAAAAAAGCGGATGAATGCGTTTGTAAAAAGTAACTTTCGGGACAGAGATGAACTAATGAAAGCTAACGCTTGTTGAACCCTAAAATGTCCGCCTCGTCAGGGGCGGACATTTTATCTTTTTTATATGGAGGTGGTTATGAGAAAGCTGCTTGTTTTCTTGATGCTATTGCTTATGGCAGGATGCGCCAGTGTGTCCGTGCAAAAATATTTTAAAGAAGGCAAGTACCCGGAGACAAATCCGGCAAGTATTGTTGTCTTTCCGCAGAAACCTTCAAGGACATTTATTGAACTTGGCGAGATCACTGTAAGGGGCGCCAACGATTGGGGCCAAATCGAGAAAATATTCCGCAGCAAGGCTGCAGAGATGGGGGCAGATGCGGCTTACGTGTTTAGTAAACAGGAAGAGACAAGGCAGTACGTATCCCCTGATGACTGCTATGTCTACGGCGGCTATTATTATCCATATCAGCATTTTGGCTGGAACCACTATCACCACCGCTATCATTACCCCAGAGGATATTACTATTGTTATGGGTATCAATCAACAGTAGAGACAGCGACTTTTATAACCGCTGTAGGGATCGCCATAAAATATACGAGTTCCGCTAAAACTGGGAATGATATATGAGTCATTGGAAAGCTATGAGAGGGTTCAAGAGAATCTGGAAGACCTGACAAAAGTGTTTAAAGATGCCTCGTCGAGCTTAGAGTGAAGACGAATAAAGCTTCAATCCTTCTTGCCTATGCCGCTAATTGGATTATAATAAATACTTGTAAATATAGATAAGGAGACAGATGTTTAGAGTATTTATTCTTTTAATCGCAGTATCCTTTCCAATCTTTTCTTTTGCCGGCCCCGATGATATCAACCGGGAAGGAACCGGTTTACCGGCGGCTTTTACAATGGATGAGTTGACTCCGGAGCAAAGAAAAGATGTTGAAGAAAATTATGTTACAACCGGAGCGTTTAAAGTTGACCTGTCTTCTAAAGACGCAGAAATCAAGGAGCAGCCTCTAAGCTCGGAAGAGCTGACCGATTCGGCGAGCAAATTATTTAAACATGGGAGCACCCAGGAGGCGATAGCCAAAGCTCAAGAGGCTATAGACAAAGATAAAGAGTATCTTCCTGCCTATCGTCTTATGGCGGATATGCTTCAAGAAAGCGGATCTGCCGATCAGAGTATCCCCCTTTATAACATGATTTTGCAAAAGAGCCCAAATGATGCTGAGATTTATATGAATAGGGGATATGCGTATGGCCGTTTAAACCAGCTTAAGCCGGCTATCGATGATTATAATAAAGCCATTGAGCTTAACCCAAGGGCAGCTTATGCCATCTCTGCCCGGGCTACTGCTTATGCGAAAATGGGTGAAATGGACCTTGCAAAGAGAGACTATGAAAATTTGATGAATTTTAATGAAGAACAAGCTTGTTTTGGTTTAGGTAAT
>JAQUSM010000146.1 GCA_028715095.1 Candidatus Omnitrophota bacterium | reverse complement strand
GGGTTAAAAACAGGGCGCCGCTTAACCAAAAGGCAATCTGCGCTTTTAAGAATTTAAAAGGCAGATTTAAAATCAGCAATAAAATAAACGGCACTAAAATAAATAACGCAATCATAAAAACCTTTCCTCTTTACTGCCTTAAAACAAATGAAATTACCAGAAATGCCCCGGCTAATGACCAAATAACATAAATTATATAATAACCTGCCTGTATTTTATGTATCATCCTGGACAATGCGAAAGTTAGATTAGTCACCAATGAGCCATATACCCAATCTATGCCCCTGTCTATACGCCAGAATATTTTTGCAATTTTATCAATTAACTTGATCCCGAGTTCGTAAGGATCCAGATACTTCTTCTCTGCCCAAGAATAAATAATTGAAAGTACAGGTGCCCGATGTATATGCTCTGCTGCCTTAATAGCCCCCCCGTTAATCTTTACCGCGATAAAATGATGCAGGAATGCCGCCAATAAAACAATTATGGTGACTATTACTAACGTAAAATTAGCCGGCATCCCGGAAAAATCATGCCCTTTAGCACGGGCCCCCAAAATAGGCTGAATAAAATTATTTATAGGTAAGCGGTTAAATACGCCAAAAATAACGCAGGTAAACGCAAGGATAACCATGGGAATAAGCATAAGGATCGGCGCTTCCTTATATTTCTGGCTAGCCTTGCCTAAAAATGCAGTGTGGCCCAATTTCAAAAAAGAAGCGGCGGTAAAAAATGAACCAAGGATAGCAGCCAGATAAAATATTTTACCTCTCTCTAAAGCGGCATCATATATTAATTCTTTGGAGAAAAAACCGTTAAATGGCCAAACCCCTGATATGGATGCTGCCGTAATCAAAAAACAAAGAAATGTTACCGGCATGCTCAAACTTAATCCTCCCAATCTTGCTAAATCCGTAGTACCGGTTTGCTTTTCAACTGCGCCGCCGGTAAGAAACAAGCCGCATTTATATAAAGCATGATTGATCATGTGAAAAATTCCGCCGATTATCCCTGCGGGCAGGCATGTACCTATACCTAAAATCATATATCCTACCTGGCTGATAGCATGGTAAGAAAGAAGCTTTTTGTAATCTTTTTGTATCAAGGCCATCATTACCGCAATTATAATAGTAAGGGCGCCGATAATCATCAGCACGCCGCTAAGCATAGAATTTGTATTCAGCTTAAATATATCTAAAGTAATCCTGGCAAGAAAATATATACCTAAAAGTTTTTCGATCGCAGCCGGAAAAAACGCCATGAAAGGAAGCGGCGCTGCCTGCGCGGCATCGGGAATCCAGGTATGAAAAGGAATTGAGCCTGCTTTTGAAATTGCGCCGGCTGCCAAAAGTATAAAAGCAAGACTGCCAAGCGGATCCAACGGAAGGCTTATCTCGCTGATGGTCAAGGTTTTGGCAAGATATCCGGTTAAGATTATACCCGCCATCATGCATAGGTCAGAAAAACCAGAAATAATCAAAGCCTTGGTTGCGGTTTTAAATGCCTGCCTGCCTCCTATGGCAATCATGCCATACTGAGTTAGCAGCAAGGCCTCCCAAAAGAAAAGCAAAACTACAAGGTTATCCGCAAGCACTGCGCCGCTTACAAATGATATTGATATTAAAAGATAGGTATAAAATTGCTTCTGGCTGTCTTTGCCTTTTAGGAAATTTAACGCATACAGGCTGATGAGCAAACCAAAAAAAGAGGCCGCTAAAATGATAAAGCCGCTAAAATGATTTAACCGCAGAGAAAAATCCATCCCAAACCCGGCCCAGGGAGAAACAAAGATTGATTCTTTCTTGAATAAATAAACCGCAAATAAGAAATTGACTAAACTGACAACAACGGCGCAGGTTCCCCTCCAGCCCCTGGGCAATATAAGGCTAAAGCCGCCAGCGATTAAAGGTAAAAGTATAAGTAATAATAAAAGGGTCTCAATCATCTTAAGCTAACCAGCTGCCGGGTAATTGTTTGGACTATTTCATTAGGGTATTTAATAAAAATTCCGCCGGCTAAAGACAGGGCTGCAAATAGAGCCACGCATAACAACATAAGAAAAGAGCCTTCCCTGGCAGGATTTCTTATTTCTCCTAAAAATACCATGTTGAATACCCGGAAAAGATACAAGATAGTCAATAGCGCACCAAATAAAAAAACAGCGCAAATTATCAAATGCCCGCTTTCCAGCGCTCCGGAGATAACCATATATTTGCTGAAAAATCCGCCAAATGGCGGAATACTCATCACTGAAAAAGCACAGAATAGAAATGATAAAGCGGTAACAGGCATGGTTTGTATAAGCCCCCCTAATTGCCTGATATCTTTTGTCTTGGCATTCTGTTCCACAATGCCCGCACATAAAAAGAGCCCGGCTTTTGCCAGGCCATGCATTAATATAAACAAAATCGCGCCGGCCGTGCCTACGGGGTTCCCTATGGAAAACCCCAGGAATATGAAACCAATCTGGCTTATCGTAGAATAAGCGATAATCCTCTTTAAATCCGTTTCCATTAAAGCTGCGCCTGCGGAGATCAAGGCGCTTAATCCGGCGATAGCAGGAATAACAGTCTGCCAAAATACAGCAAGCGGGATATTCGCCACAAAAATCCTGGCAAATACATACACGCCGATTTTAACCAAAACCGCCGCGTGCAGCAGTGCCGTAACCGGAGAAGGCGCAACGCCGGCATCAGGAAGCCAGGTATGAAAAGGCAAGGTAGCGGATTTAGAAAATATACCCGCCAGTATCAAAGCTATGGTTAAATTAGATATGGGATGCAGCTTGACAGCTTCCTTTATGGTAAATAAATCAAACGAACCTGTCTCTTGATAGATCCTGATAAAACCTAACAGCATAAGCAGGGAACCGAAAACCGTCATTAAAAATGCTTTATCCGCGCGTAAGATATGCTCCTTCTTCCTGAAGAAACCGATAAGCCGCCAGCTAGTCACGGCAGTAATCTCCCAAAAGACATAGAGAAATATCAGATTAGCGGAAAAAACCAGGCCCATCATCGCCCCAAGAAACAACACCACCATGGAATAATATTCATTCTGATTTTCGTAGTGTTTTATATAATCAAAAGAATACAATACAATCAGCGCGCTTATGAAAGAGGCAACTATCGCCATGTATACTGCCAAGCTGTCCGCAGAAAGAAAAAAATTAAACCCCAGGGGAAGATCTTTGAAAATTGAGATTGTCTGATTTTTGAGCGCTGACGGCAAGAGAAGAAAAGAAAGCGCGCAAGATAAAGCGATGACCGCAAACGAAAACCCGTTTCTAAAGAAGGCGGAAATCCTGCTTATAAAAGGCAAAACAAGCGCCCCGATAACAGGAATAAATATAATTAAGAAGAGCACTAATTCATTTTCCATTCTATGATCGGCTAATAAATAAAAATCCAAAGAACGCATTCTCTGGAGTGTTCTCTTGAAAACTGGCCTGCGAGGTTAGCTGCCGGGCTAAGGGCTTGAGCAACCCTAAT
>JAQUSM010000145.1 GCA_028715095.1 Candidatus Omnitrophota bacterium | reverse complement strand
TCTTCCGTATCCATGTCTGTCAACTTTACCTTTGCCCCGATTAATACTTGATCCTGGGGTATATCTTTATCCAGTATACGCGCCCGGGAAAGCTTCTCCTCAAGCTCTGCGATCTGTTTTTCATTATGCCCCTGGGCATCCTTAGCCGCGTCATACTCGGCATTCTCGCTGATATCGCCATGCGAGCGGGCTTCGCCTACAGCTTTAGAAAGCTGCCGGCGCTTAATCGTCTTTAGATGTTCCAGCTCAGTGACTAATTTTTCATAACCTTCTTGAGTTAGATAAATATCTCCAGACATACTTAGCTCCTTTACTTGGCTACTATCTGCTTAATAACCTCAATATTCCTTTTGGTTGCGCCCCTGTTAGTGACGATCAAATCATACGCGCGCTCAGCCAACTGCTTAGCCAGTAAACTGCTCTCCAGTATTTCTTTTGCCTTAACTGCCAGTTCATTGGCGTCATGCACCATAATCCCGGCTTTATTCTCCAGGAACATGCGGCTGATATCCCGGAAATTATGCATATGCGGGCCGAAGAATACCGGCTTTCTTCGGCTGGCCGGCTCAAGAATATTATGACCGCCGGTCTTAACCAGGCTGCCGCCGACAAAAACAATATCCGCGGCAGAATAATAATCTAATAACTCACCCATAACATCAAGAATAAATACGGGATGGTTTATGCAAGTAGGGCATGAGCCGGCTATATTCGAAACAAACACCGGCATAAAAGAATTATCCGAAACCAGCCTGCCTATATCCTTGCTGCGCTCCGGATGCCGAGGAGCAAGAAGAAGTTTCAGCTTGGGGAAACTAAGCAAAAGCTCCTTATAAACCCTGATGATTATTTCTTCTTCATGCGGATGCGTGCTGCCGCAAACCCATAATTTATCATCTAAGCCCAGCCAAAGTTTCTGCCGGACTGCCGGAAGATCTGGCCCAGCCAAAACATCCAAATTAATGTCAAACTTTACGTTCCCGGTAACCTGTATATTTTCCTTAGCTACACCCAGCCCCTTTAAGCGCACCTCATCAGTATCTGATTGCACGCAAAACTTCCTGACCCTGCGCAAAATCGGCCGGATCAATAATTTTATCGCCCGGTATCCGGAATAGGAACTGTCCGAAATCCTGCCATTAACCGTAATAACCGGTATATTCTGCTTGTGCAAAGAGGTAATTAAATTCGGCCAGATCTCTGTTTCAGCGATGATAAACAGGCAGGGATTAATCTTTTTTATTACCTTCCTTACAATAAAACTAAAATCCAGCGGCAGATAGGTCAAAAAGTCGCCATCGCCGGCTAAACCCCGGGCAATTTTATTACCCGTAGCAGTTACCGTAGAGATTACTATTTTCTTATTGGGATAAACCTTTCTTAATTCATCAACCAGCCCTTTTATTGAAACAGCTTCGCCCACACTTACCGCGTGGACCCAGATAGGCCTGTCCAGGCTTAAGCCGCCCGGCAAGGACCCCAGTCTCCTGAAGAAACCCCGGTGGAACTTTCCCTTGAATAAATATACCGGCAGGTAAACCAGGGCAAAGATTAAAAATATTAAATCATATATTATGAACATCTCCACCCCTGCCTGCTATCTGCTGTTTTTCTACGCGTGCGGATGCGCCTTATCATAAACACTCTTTAATCTTTCAGTTGTTAAATGCGTATAAATCTGCGTCGTGGAAAGGTTCGCATGCCCCAGGAGCTCCTGCACCGTACGCAGGTCCGCCCCGCGGTTCAAAAGATGCGTAGCAAAAGAATGCCGGAAGGTATGGGCGGAGACCCCCGGTTTTATTTCGGCCAGTTTCAAATATTTTCCCAAAGCGAAACTGACCCCGCGCGTGGTAATGCGCGATGAGTTCTTATTTAAGAATACGGCGGTAGACTGTTTCTTCCTTTTATCTAAATACTTTCTGATAGCCAAAAGCGCTGATTCTCCCATCGGCACGATTCTTTCCTTTTTCCCCTTGCCCCTGATCTTTACAATGCCGCTGATAGAATCAATATCTTCCAAATTCAAACCCACCAGCTCCGAAATACGCAGGCCGCTGGAATAAAATGCCTCCAGGATTGCCCGGTCGCGTAAACCCAAAACATCTTTTTCATTCTTGGCAAAAGCTGATTCAATAAGCTTCTTGACCTCATCCTCGGACATAAAAGAAGGCAGGTGTTTATCCAGTTTCGGGCTGGAGAGCATAAGAATGGGGTTTGTCTTAATGTAGCCCTCGCGGGACAAGAATCTAAAAAAACTGCGCAAAGCAGAGAGCCGGCGGCCGACTGTACGGTTGCCTAAATTCTTTTCTTTTAAAACCGCCAGGTATTTCCTCAGCGACAGATAATCTATCTTTTCCAATTCCGCTCCGGCAAGAAACCTCCCGAAATCCTCAAGGTCTAATCTATAATTGACGACAGTATGGCTGGAATAATTCTTCTCTATTTCCAGGTAGCGGATGAACTTCTCAATATATTTTTCCATATACACCTAAAACTTATTCTTTATTTTCCGGTAGAGTCCGCGAGGTAAATGTGCATTTTGGAAAGTTTGAACAGCCATAGAAGAAACCACGCTTTGACCTGCGCTCGATCAATTCTCCGCCGCAATTCTCCTCCGGGCATTTAACCCCGGAGGTAATAGACTTTGAATTCTTGCACGCCGGGAAACCCGAACAGCTCAGGAATTTACCGCGCCGGCCCCACTTTATAATAAAAGGCTTGCCGCATTTATCGCAGATCTGCTCGGTCACGATAACTTCCTTCTTTATATTTGCCTGGGCAAAATCCAGGCTCTCTTTGAAAGGCGCGTAAAATTCATTTAATACTTCAATGCGCTTAAGCCGGCCTTCTTCAACTTCATCCAGCTTCTCCTCCATAAGCGCGGTAAAATTAACATCTATAATCTTCGGGAAATATTCTACCAGCATGTCGCTTACCTTAAAACCAAGCTCCGTGGGATTAAGATAACCTTTGATCCGGCGCACATAATCACGCAAAATAAGGGTATAGATTATCGGCGCGTAAGTTGAAGGCCGGCCAATCCCATCCTCTTCCAGCGCCTTGACTAAAGAGCTGTCCGAGAACCTCGGCGGCGGCTTGGTAAAATGCTGGGAAGGAGTAAGCTTATTCAAGCCAAGAATTTCGCCTTGAGCTAAAGGAGGAACCACATTCTTGGTTTTTTCTTTTTCATCCTCTTCCTCTTCTTTTTCTTCCTCCTCTTCCCTGCTGTAAGCAGCCAGGAAACCCTCAAAAAGCAAATGGCTTCCGTTAGCTACAAATAAATATTTATCCGCGGCGATATCCACGGAAGTAGCCAGAAACTCCGCCGGTTTCATCTGGCTGGCCAGGAAACGGTTATAAATAAGCTCATATAAACGGAACTGGTCATGATTAAGAAAATCCTTCATGCTCTCCGGGGAACGCGAGACATAGCTTGGGCGGATTGCCTCATGCGCCTGCTGCGCGGATTTCTTGGCCTTAAAAACATTCGG
>JAQUSM010000144.1 GCA_028715095.1 Candidatus Omnitrophota bacterium | reverse complement strand
GGTGGTTACGATAGAGGCGCAAAGATCGCCCTAAATCTTTCTCAGGCACATACGGCCTGAGCAAATTCACATCTCCCCAGCCGACTAAGCGACGGATAAACCCTGGGCTTCTGGGCTTTAACCCGAGCTTACGCATTACATAGTTAAAACTGCTGCAAATGGCCGCATAAGCATCTATTAAGGTCCCGTCCAAATCAAAAATGATCAATTTAATATTCTGCATAACGAAAATTTAGGCAGGGTTAGAAGCCCTGCCTAAATAAAACCTGATCTTTAGGAATAGTTATTTACTACCGCCTATTTTTGAATAGCTGTTTCCGGTGCTTGGCTGGCCGCAGCGCCTGTCTCAACAACTGCTGGTTTAGCTTCCGGCTGTTTTGAAGCATCAAGCGTATCAGCCTGCTTAGCGTCTCCGGCGGCCTGTACAGGTGCAGGAGCAGAAGAATCCTGGCTCTCAAGGCTGATATTTTTAGCCATATTCTTGCCGTCCGGGCCGACAATATAATCTATACTCAAGGTATCTTTAATCTTTATCTCGTCAAAGCTTTTGATATTTTCAAAGGAAGTCTTTTCATCGAAGCCCAAGACAATATCCTTTTCCTGGTCTGTTTCATAATCAAGGTATTTTAAGGTGATTGTTTTTCCTGCGCTGTCTAAATTAACCACTTCTCCCCAGGTCCACTGCGTATCATTTTCATTCTGTGCAGGAACCTGCGCAGCAGGAGCGGATGCTTCCGGCTCCGTTGAACCGGCGGCAGGAATTTCAGTGCTAACTTTAACTTCTTCAGCAGCAAAGGCAATAAGCGTAGTCCCCGTAATTAACGCGGTAAATACAAAAACAGCTGTAATTTTCTTTAAATCCATCTTATTCCCTCCTTTATTAGGAATTAAATTAACATAGATTATCCAATTTGTCAAGTTATCTATAAAAGGGCAGGAAGATTAACGCCATCATCACAATAAGCGTGGTAACCAACCCAACGCTTAAGCCCACCCAGAACCAATTAAGGAAAGTTATTTTAATCCGTTTTTCCTTCTCAAGAATACCTATAGCTACAATATTAGCCGTAGAGCCGATAAGGGTTATATTGCCTCCTAAACAACCTCCGAAAAGCAAGGCCCACCATAATGGCTGCAGGTTTATATTCAAATCCCGGAAGCCCTGCACCACGGGGATAAAAGCCGCTACCAATACTACATTGTCTAAAACACTGGAGCCTATCGCGCTTATCCAAAGCATGGCAGAAATCAAAAGGTCCAGGCTATTACTGCATGCCGCCAGCATATGCTTGGCGATAAAAACAGTCGCTCCGGTATATTTTAATGTCCCTGCCTGGACAAATAGAAGCAAAAAGAATAAAAGTGTCCACCATTCCACGTCTTTTTCTATATACTTTCTGGCCTTATGATGCTTCCAGATCATTACCAAGCCGCTGGCTACGAGGGGGACAACCAATAAAACAGTATTGGCTGGCAGGGCCCAGGCCATTTCCATGCGGCGGTGCAAGGATATACAAACCAGCATAACTATAAATATCCCTAAGTTTATTTTCAGGCTTCTTTCCGGAGGCACGGAGATTAACCTGATCAATATTTCATTAGCCCCCAGCCTTTGCATTTGTTCATCAAGCATCCTGATCGGCTTCCTGTACCAGAACAAAAGCATAGAAACAGTAACCAACAAACATAATACCGCCAGAGGAAAGGCCTTAACAATAAAATCCTCAAAGCTTAAACCGGATTTTGAAGCGATGAGTATTCCGATAGGATTTCCTAATACCGTAGCCGAAGAACCTATATTTGTAGCTAAAACTGAAATTATTACAAACGGTATAGGATTAACCTCAAAATAATCGCAAATTTCAAGGACCGCAACAACCATGAAAATAATTGAAGTTACCTCATCAATGGTACAGGCGAGCAAAGCGGAGAAGACCCCGATGATCAAAGCGAATTTCCTGCCGGTTAATTTGGGGATACGCAGAATAAGGCTGACAATCCAGGCAAAAACTCCTGAATCCTTAAGCAGGCCGATAATCACCATCATCCCTACCAGAAAAAGGATTACCTCGAGCGAAGAAAATTCAATAACATGCTCTAAGTCAATGGTTTTAGTCATCAGCAATACGGAGGTGCCGATAAAAGCAAAACTAAGGCGAAAATCCCAAAAGAAAAGAGTCCCGAGGATTGAAGCGGAGAATATGCTTATAGATAGGGACTGATGCATATTCATTCCGGAGTGCCTGGCAAAGAATCCAAGGCACAGGGAAAGAAAAAATAAAGAGCATAGCTTAATAGCTAAACTTTTCATTAATCAAAGATAAATTTCTTGCGCCTGCTGGTCAATAAAGAGACGTCTTGATCCGCGAATGTATTTTATTAAAAATAGCCGTAGCTAAGGCAACCTTTACCAGGTCGCCCGGCACAAAAGGCAAGAAGCCAAGCAAAAATGCCTGGCTAAGCGTACAGGACAGGAAAATCTTAAGCCAAAACATCCCGCTAAGCAAGATTATAAAATCCGCGCATAAAAACCTCAAGAAAGTATTCCGGTGGCCGCACTTTTCTTCCGAGAATAAACTTCCGGCAAAAAAAGAAGCCAGGATAAAACCAACAATATAGCCTCCGGTAGGGCCCAGGAGATAAAGAGACCCACTGCCAAAACCAGTAAACACCTGGCAACCTGTCAACCCCAGAAATAAATACCCTGCCTGAGTCAACAACCCCAATTTCCTGCCTAACAGGGCTCCCGAAAGCAGGACAAATAACGTCTGCAACGTAAGTGGTACAGGGGTAAAAGGCAGAGGTATGCGTACAAACGCGGATAAGGTAATTGAGATTATAAAAACTGTAACCGCCAAGAAACGAAAAACCCTCTTATTAATAATAATTTCCCTGCTTAGAATCGATTCCATATACTCTCCTTATATTACTGTTATTAGCTATATTTTTACATTATATATTAAAACTGGAGAATAGCAAAAAGAAAATGGGGGCCAGATAGTTTGCCTTTGATCTAACCCCCATTCTCTTTATAAATTAAAATCCTGATTTATTCTTTAGCTATAGCCAAAGTAATCACTCCGGCCAAAATCAAGAACAGGCCAATGCAGCCCTTGACGATTAAAAGAAGTGCCTTCCACCATTTCAAGATTGCCAAACCTCCTAATACTAAAAACGCCAGGCCTAAAACAACCTTAAAAAGCGTAGACAACGTCTTTTTAGAATCGCAGCACTTTTTTTCTTCTCCTGCCATTTAAGCACCTCCTTTAAATGAGCACTTGACTTACAAATACGTTAGTATGAGTAAGCCAATGTGCGAATTTATCCCGGTTTACTTTTCCACCTGCGGTGAATCCAACCCCACTCCGCAGGATATTTACGTATATATGCTTCAATTATATCCGTAAGCCTTTGGATATTTATCAATATGGTATCTTGAGCATCGGACCGGCTATGGCTGGGCTGTCGGCGGCGTCAAGGGCAATGGTCCGGCCGGTTACGG
>JAQUSM010000018.1 GCA_028715095.1 Candidatus Omnitrophota bacterium | reverse complement strand
TATTAAAGAAGTTTTTAGTAATATTCGCGGAGGCATCCTGTTCGGAGATTTTAGAAAAAAGCTGCAGGCTTAAAGAATCAAAGTTATCTTCCTGCAGAAATCCCTCTTTGAGAAGAGTAGTAAATTCATCCTGGCTTAGGTCATTAAAGGCAGGCTTTATTTTTACCAGCTTATCCTGGCTGAGGGTCTTTTTATTTCGCAGAAGCCAAAGGAAGACATCATTTAAGCATTTATCAAATTTTTCCCTGTTCTTACTCCTTAAGCTGATCAAGAACTCATTTACCTCGGTAGAAATGCCATTGGTATCAAAAAGATCTTTCTCGTTAACCTGTTTAATAAACGAACCAAAACTATCGGCAAACTGGTTTATCTTGGCAGTATCGTCGCTATAGAGCGCCTCTTTAAGCATGTACCCCCATACATCAGCACACTCCTGGCCTTCTTTGCGCAGGAACGCGGAATAATCCAGCTCTTGAATCATAAAATGGACCAGATGTTCCTTCTCTAAAATAACGCTCAACCCTCCGCATTTAAAGATCTCCTTTTGGGGCAGTGAAATAACAGAAAGGAATTGGATTAACTCCTTAAGGCTTAACCCACCCTTGATTTCTATGCTTTTTATTTTACGTTGATGCAACAGGCGGGCCAATTCATCATATAAGCCGCTTTTCGAAAGGTTCTTGCCGTCAACTACAAGTCCTGAGCTGGTTACTCCGATTTTAAAGGGATTAAAGATAGCCAGGAGCGTCTCAAGCTTAACCTTAAAATTCTCTACTGATTTAATAAAATAAGGGTGGTCTTTGGGATAAGAAAAAGCATTGGTAAGGGCGACTCTTTAACCGCGGAAAAAATCTTCAATAATTTCTTCTTTGTTCATGAACGCTATTTTACAACTAAAAAAACACTCCTGCAACTATAAAATAAGGACAGCGGCAATTGTTAATTACCGCTGTCCTCATTTGAAAGAAACGCCTGAGCCCTTAACTTACCTTTTCATTATTTTCTTAGCTTTGTCATCTGCTACATCTGTAATAAAAGGCACACCGGTTTCCTTCTCGGTCTCACGGTTTGCCGAGAAAATATCCGCCCGGCTGATAGCCTTAAGCGTAAATCTCCTGGCTCCGGCCATTAACTGCTGCAGGCCTGCCGCTAATTTATCCGCCAGGGTCCAGAATGCCACCGCGCCCAAAGGAACATTTTTCATCTCATCCTTGCCGACCTTTTTTTGCAGGTCATAATAACCGGCAAAAAGTTCTTCTGCGGTCATGCCAAGCTCTGTTACGGATGCCGGAAGTTTATCCCAGCTTCCGCTTACCCTTGCCTTAACTTGCGGATTCAGGACTCCCTCAATATTAGAACCAAGATATGCCGGGATCATTAAAGCCCGGCCCATGCACACTAATTTTGTATAAGGAGCGCCTAATGCCAAGGCCTTAAATATGTGGTCCTCGCGGGCCAGGCCTCCCGCAAAAGCCATATCCACTACTTTCTTGCCTTTCTTACGCAGAATTTCGGCGTATTCGTAGGCTTTAGAATGCAATAGTATAGACGGAACACCCCAGGTCTCCATCATATTCCAGGGGCTCATCCCTGTGCCTCCGCCTGAACCATCGATAGTAAGCAGGTCGAGCTTGGCTTCAGAGGCATATTTTATAGACATCGCCAAAGCCTCCATCCCGTATGAGCCGGTTTTCAATGATATCCTTTTGTAACCAATCTTACGCAGATACTTAACCGCTTTCATAAAATTATCTTCGACCTGTTTCTCCGAAGAAAGGCTGGTATAGCCTAAACGGCTATGGCGTGCGATAGATTTAATTGCGCCTGATTTAAAAGCCTCCTGCACTTCAGGCAATGTGGGATCGGGATCGACTACATAACCCCGCTTTTTAAGAAACTGCGCATACTCAAGGCTGCTAACCTGTATTTCTCCGCCAATGCATTTAGCCCCCTGGCCCCACTTTAATTCTATGACCACTTTATCCCCGTATTTTCCGATTACATACTCGGCAACTCCGTTACGGGTATCTTCAACATTCATCTGCACGATAATTGCACCGAAGCCTTCATAATAACGCAGGAATGTCTCAATCCTCCTGTCTAATTCCGGAGCCTTGATAATCTTTCCGTTTTTTATTTCAGCCTGCTTGTCAATCCCTACCACGTTTTCACCGACAACAATCGGAACGCCTACCAGGGCTGCTCCGGTGGCGAAAGATTCCCAGTATTTAGCCGCCACAAAAGTAGAGCCCAGGGCACCGGTCATCACCGGGACTCTAAACTTAGTTTTGATTGCCTGTCCAAACTCTCCTTCTATATTTACATTAGGGAAAATACATTCATCCTCGGAATTAGAGAGGCCCTTGGGAAGCCCGGTAGCACCGTAATTGTAACCATTGATACGCAAAGAATTATAAGAAACTCCTACATGGGTAGTATTAGCGCTGCCTGCGGTAGTAAAACTATAATCCCTGGGGTACAAAAGCTTTCTTCCTTTTAAGCTGGAAAGCCAGGTTTCGCATTTGCCCATGCAATCTACGCGGCAAAGAGAACATAATCCGCTTTCGCAAGGATTGCCTCTATTTACAGTTCCTAATGCGTCATTTGTTTTTGGCCACTGAATCATGGATACCCTCCTTGTGTACGAACACAACACCGGCGCAAATCCGATTAGCGCCGGGTATCTCTTCCATTAATTAATCAATATCTGCCTAATAATTAGGCAGCTAACCTTAAAAAAAATATAGACGTCCGCTTTAAGCTTTCAGACGTCTTTGTCTTCCACTTTTTTATTAATAACTCTTAACCTGGCTTCTTCGCAAGGTATTATAGCTGTCTAAATTTTATTCTATTATATTAATACTCAAAAGAAAATTGTCAAGAATTATCAAGGATAGCGCAAGCAGCTTTTTTGGCCATTCCCATAGCTTCAATAACAGTGCCTTCTCCACCCACGATGTCTCCGCCGGCATAAACCCCCTTAATCGAACTTTCCATATTTTCAGGATTAACTATAACATCTGAATTCGCATCTGTTTTTAGCTCAGGAGTCTCCTTGATCAAAACCTGGTTAGCTTTTAACCCCGCAGCAATCACGCATAAATCGCAATTAAGCTCAAACTCACTTCCTTCGATATTTATCGGCCTTCTCCTGCCGGAACTATCCGGTTTGCCTAATTTAGACCTGAGACAAATTAATTTTCCAACACCCCCCTGATCGCTCTCAATAAACTCTTTTGGCTGCGCGAGAAATTCAAACTTCACCCCCTCTTGCCTGGCATGTTCAATCTCCATGCGCCTTGCCGGCATCTCGATATCTGTACGCCTGTAGATAACCGTGGTATTAAGCGCAAGGCCCTTTATCTTCTGCAGCCTCAAAGCAACCCTGGCAGCATCCATGGCAGTATTGCCGCCCCCGATAATCAAAACATCCTTGCCAATATTAACCGGAGTATGAAATTCAGGGAATTTATACGCGGACATCAGATTTACCCGCGTTAAGAACTCATTCGCGGAATAAATATTAGCGAGGTTTTCTCCTTTAACTCCCAGGAAAGAAGGCACCCCCGCACCCAGCCCCAGGAATATCCTGGAGTATCCTTGAGCGAATAATTCTTTAATAGTCATTGCTTTGCCTACGAGAAAATTAGTGATAAAATTAACCCCTAATTTTTTAAGACAATTTATCTCAAAATCCAGGATATCCCAGGGAAGCCTGAATGGCGGGATACCGTAGCGCAAAACGCCGCCGGTTTTATGCAGGCTCTCAAAGATATCAACTTTTGCCCCCTTGCGGGCCAGCTCTCCGGCACAACATAAACCTGCCGGACCGGATCCAACTACAGCAACCCTAAGATTAGAAAATTTAGCCTCTTTTTGCCCGGGGGTATCCAGGTTATTCTCTTTACCGTAATCTCCGGAAAAACGTTCCAGCAAATGGATATTAATCGACTCATCCGAAGCAAAAGGCTCTCCTTTGGCGGTAAGTACACAAGCCTTGCGGCATTGGTATTCAGCCGGGCAAACTCTTCCGCAGATAGAAGGAAAATTATTTTTTCCCCTGATGGTAAAATAAGCTGACCGGTAATCCTTTTGGGTGATATGGTAAATAAACTTTTTTATATCAATACCCACCGGGCAGCCGCTGATACAAAAAGGATTCTTGCACTGCAGGCATCTTGAAGCTTCCCGCAGGGCCTCTTGCTCAGAGTAACCCGCCACAACCTCTTCAAAGTTACCCACCCTTATTTCAACGGGGGCCTCTTTTACCTTTACCGGTTCTTTTTTCATGGCTTAATGTAGCGAGAAAGGTTACAAATATGTTTTTCCTGGATACTATACGCTTTATTCCTCTTTTCAAGCTCCGCCCAATCGACTCCCGAGCCGTCAAACTCCGGACCGTCTACACAGCTGAATTTTACTTCGCCAAAGATACTTACCCTGCAACAACCGCACATCCCGGTCGCATCGACCATAAGCGCATTAAGCGATACTAAAGTTTTAACTTTATATTCCGCAGCTATCTCTGTCACCTTCTTCATCATCGGAATGGGGCCAACGGAATAAATCAAATCATATTTATCTTTACTTAAAAGTTCCTTTAATATATCCGTGGTAAAACCTCTTAAGCCGTAAGAACCATCATCGGTCATAATATAAAGCTGATCTGATGCACTTTTAAGTTCAGCTTCCAGGATCAGCATACCTTTATTCCTGGAACCCAAAATAGCAGTAATGTGGTTGCCTGCCTGACCGGCAGGCAGGCCTGCCTCTTTTAACGCGCGGGCAACCGGAAGAATCTCGGCAATCCCCACTCCGCCGCCTACCAAAATCACTTTACCGTAATTCTTAATCTCGGTGGCATGGCCCAGGGGGCCGGACAAAGCATATAACTTATCTCCAGCATCAAGCGCGCCTAAAATCCGCGTGGTTAATCCCGCTTCCTGAAAAATAAGCGTGATACTGCCGGCTTTGCTATCTGCATCTACAATAGTAAGAGGGATCCTTTCCCCTTTTTCATTAACCATAACTACAACAAAATTGCCGGCCCTTGCCTTGAGGCTAATCTCCGGAGCAAACACAGATAACTTTATTATCCTTGCGCCCGCGTAATTTGCTATCACTTCTTTAGATAGGATTTTCATATTTAGTTTATTTTCCCTGCTCTTACAATATAATTGTACTACTACTTTTACTACTTTCTGGCGGCTTTGTCAAATTCCATATCCAGTTTTACCAGGCCGCCTTTAAACGGTTCAATTATCCGGTTGAGGATACCGGAGAGATAAGCCATAAGCACGCCATAGTTGGTAATCGCTACCCCTGACTGTCTTGCTTTATCAATACGATGCATGATCTCGGCCCGGTTAACCATACAGCCCCCACAGGAAATAATCAATTTGTAGCGGCTTAAATCATCCGGGAAATCCCCACCGGCAGTAACTTCATAATGAAGGTCTTTCTTAGTATAATTCAACAGCCAGGTGGGAATCTTGGTACGGCCGATATCCTCCGGCTGCACATGATGCGTACAGGCCTCGGCGATTAAAATCTCATCCCCGTCTTTTAATTCTTCCAAAGCATATACACCCCGTATATAAGCGTTAAGGTCGCCTTTATGCCTGGCAAAAACCGTGGAAAATGATGTTAAAGCTATATCAGCCGGCAGTATATCGCGTACATACTCAAAAACCTGCGAATCTGTAATCACCAGCCGGGGTTTTTCTTTTAACGCCTTAAGACAGTCCAACAATTCCGTCTCTTTTGTAACCAATGCCGTGGCATTATTATCCAGGCAGTCGCGCATAACCTGCACCTGGGGCAGGATTAAGCGGCCCTGCGGCATGGCGCTATCAATGGGGCAAACCAGGATAATTACATCTTTAGGGCTGATTATATCACCTACCAAAGGTATAGGCGACCAATGACCGGGAGCCAACTCCATAATCTCTTTCTTTAACTCTTCAATCCCCTGCTTTGTTTTAGAGCTTAGCATTATAAAAGGGAGCTTATTCTTTTCTAAATAACCACGCGCATTTTCTCCGGGCAGCTCGCATTTATTAATTACAAATAAAAACGGCAGCTTTTTACCGCGGAAAACTTTAACCAAATCTTCTTCAAAACTGTCAATCTGCGTATTTGGCTCAACAACGATTAAACCGACATCGGTTTTTCTTAACACCACCAGGGTGCGTTTGACTCTCTCATCACCCAAAACCCCCTCGTCATCAATACCGGCGGTGTCAATCAGCATGCACGGGCCGATAGGCAAAATCTCCATCGCCTTATAAACCGGATCCGTAGTTGTCCCGGCAACTTCAGAGACAATCGCCGTATCCTGGCCGGTAACCGCGTTAATCAGGCTGGATTTTCCCGTGTTCCTTTTACCGAATATGCCAATATGCAACCTGTTGCTTGCCGGTGTCCTATACATATCTGTCTCCTGTTAATTTAAACGAATCAGCCTTTGAATAATCAATAAACCGGCCCAAATCTTTAGCAATCCCATCCATACAAGACCTGCAGGAGCCCACCGGTTCACTGACACATCTTTTTTGCGGGTATATCTCGTAAAGCTTGCGATATGGCTGTGGAGTGAAATTCGGCATTAAAACATTTGCCCCGCATTTTAAACCATCCAGCCTGTAGTCTTTATCCAGGCTTCCAAGGGCAGTTGTCGCCGGGATATGCGTATTCTTAGTAACTATACGGGTAAGGGCAATAGTTTTTAAGCTAAGCTGGGCATCGCCTTTCGGCTGTCCGGCAAACTCTGTATCCTGGTGGGGGATAAACGGGCCTATGCCAATCATATCAAAATTACCCCGCTTAAAGAATATAATATCCCGGGCAATAGTTTTTAAGGTCTGGCCGGAAAGACCGACAATATTACCTGAACCAACCTGGTAACCTAAATTTTGCAGAACACCCAGGCAAGCCAGGCGCTGTTTAAAATCCATTTTCGGATGCATAGACGAATATAAACCTTCATCGGAAGTTTCTATTTTCAATAGATACCTGTCGGCTCCGGCCTGCCTCCAAACCCTGTAATCATCCGCGCTTCTTTCCCCCACTGAAAGCGTAATTGCCATGTCAAATCTTGATTTTATGTTCTCAATAACTTCTTTTAACCACAGGGTATCCAGCCATTTACCGTCCCCTGACTGCAAAACTACAGTCTTAATGTTACATGAAACCAGGTATTCTATCGCATTGGACAGTTCATCCTTGTCCATACGATAACGTTCTAATCTGCGGTTGTTCTTGTTCAACCCGCAATAAAAACACTCCCGGTCGCAAAAATTAGAGAATTCTATTATCCCCCGCAATATGACGCCATCACCGCAGAAATCTTTTCTCACCTTATCGGCAAAAACAAACAACTCTCCAAGCTCCACCCGGCCTTGCCAGGACAATACTTCTTCTAAATCCTCAACGCTTGGCAGGCCTGCGGCATAAATTCTATTTAAAAGTTCCGCCGGTTTAGACATATTCATCCCTTACCCCGGAATCAACGTGGGCAAAAAACAACTTTAATCTCTCCTGCTCAAGCGGATCCAATTGTTTAAAATAGCGCGTAATCATTTTATAGCCTGACATCCTGACCGGCTCGGAAGCAAAATCATCAAGATATTCTTTCAAAGTAATTAAAGCATTCATACTGCATTTGCCTTTAATGGTCCCGGGTTTGGCCAACTGCATAAAATTCTCCCCGGTCCTTTCCATGCGATAACAAGCAGCGCAAAAACTGGGGATATAATCATGGGTAATCAAGGCACCCACGATCTGGTCTAAACTGCGATGGTCCCCGAGAGAAAACTGACTGCCGGCTTTTTCGGCAGTCATGCCGGCTTTTTCGGCAGTCATGCCGGCTTTTTCGGCAGTCATGCCGGCTTTTTCGGCAGTCATGCCCTCCTGCTCCTCTTTACCGGAAGAATAGCCGCCTGGAGAAGTATTTGATTCAGCGCTGATTTGAGAAACCCCCAGGTTTAAAAGCGAATCCCGCATCTGAGCGCTCTCGCGGGTAGACATAATTATGCCGGTATACGGCACGGACAGCCTTAATACCGCAACCACCTTCTTAAAATCTTCATCTGTAAGCTTATACGGCGGGTTAGAAGACATCTCCACGCCCTCAGCCGGTTCGATACGCGGCACAGAAATAGTGTGCGGCCCCACGCCTAAACTTTCCTCCATGTGCTCAATGTGCGAAAGCAAACCTAATGTTTCAAAGCGCCAATCGAATAAACCGTAAAGCACTCCGATTCCAATATCATCTATTCCTGCTTTAAATGCACGGTCAATCGCCCCAATCCTGTTATCCGGGTCGGATTTCGGCCCCTCAGGATGCATGCGCAGATATGTCTGGTGATGATAACTCTCCTGAAAGATTTGATAGGTGCCAATGCCGGAGGATTTAAGCTTCTCAAAATCACCAACACTAAGCGGGGCACAATTGACATTGACCCTTTTAATCTTATTCTTACCCACTCCCGCAGCGTAAATAGCCCTGACCGCTTCAGTATAATAATCTACGTTTGACTTGCCTCCAGGGGCAGCTTCGCCGCAAACCATAAGTATTCTTTTATGGCCGCGGTTTAACAGCCACTCTGTCTGATTTCTAATTTCCGGGGCATCCAGAGCCTTACGTTTAATTAATTGATTATCGGATTTAAACGCACAGTAAGAACAGTTATTCGCACATAGGTTACTGATATATATCGGAGCAAACAAAACTACCCTTCTGCCGTAAATGGTATCTTTAACAAAACTGGCCGCTTTAAATATCCTCTGGACATATTCAGGATTTTCAACCGAAAGCAAAACCGCGGATTCTTCCAGCGTCAGACGCTGAAGCGATTTTGCTTTATCCAGAATAACATCAAGCCTGCGGCTGTCAAATTTAGCCATATCAACAAGCACATTATTTATTTTCTCTTCATTAATATATTTCATTATATCCTCTTATTCTGACTTGCTTAAAGCTGATTTTACCGAAACCCCGCCAATCTTGCCTAATTTGCCGGTTAAGGCCCCCAACTCATCAGTAGTCGCATTTACTATTAATACGATTACGCTTAATTCCTTCTTCACATGCGGTATACCCATACGGCCAACAACCAGCTCTCCGAATTCAGTCAACATATTGTTAACAAGCGGCGCGGCTTTTTTACGATTATGAATAATTATTCCCACAAATCCTAAACGCTTTTCCATAACAAAAAACCCAATCCTCCGGCAATATAATCCTGCAGAAAGATTGGGATATCGCTTCCTCACTCTCCCTTGGGCTAGAGTAATTAACTCCTTACCGCAGGAAACTTTTATTATTATATTCTACTTCTTAATATATTCCTCTACTGTCTTTAAAAGCAGGTCCGGTTTTACCGGTTTCTCTAACACAGCTTTTACAGGCAGCCAATTCTCATCCGGCTCAAAACCAAAAGGCAGGTTCATATCACGCTTGATCCCGGTAATCAAAACTACCGGAATATCTTTAGTTGCCGGCGTATTCTTAAGCTGTTTTGCCACGTCAAATCCTTCGCTTTTTGTCGCCATCATTACGTCAAGTATAATCAACCCGGGCTGATGTTGTTTGGCCTGAGAAAACCCTGTTTTTCCTTCCGCGGCGGAAACAACTTCATAGCCTTTTGCTTCAAGCAGCGTGGAAATCGCTTCCACAAAATCACTGTCGTCATCAACAATAAGAACCTTACCCGACATATCAATCCTCCTTTACCCACCAGGGTACACCGGCCACTTCCTTTCGGGCCGGGTGTCAATTTAATTATATCAAATCTTTCTCCCAGCGCAAGATTATAATACGTTACTTCTTATAACTCTTAATTATTTCAAGCGCTTTCTTTGGAGTAAGCGAGCCGTAAATCTTATCATCTATCATGATTACCGGAGCCAATCCGCAGGCACCCAGGCAACGGGCCTCCTGCAATGTAAAAAGATTATCTGATGATGTCTGGCCAAAATCTATATTTAACTCTTCCCTGATACTGTTCAATATCTCCTCTGCGCCCTTGACGTAACAAGCAGTGCCTAAACATACGGATATAGAATGTTTTCCCTTTGGCTTTAGATTGAAATAATGGTAAAAGGTGGCTACCCCCCAAATATGCGCCGTTGGGATATTCATCTCTTTGGCAACCTCGGTCATCGCCTCCTGGCTAAGGTATCCGTAAAGCTCCTGCGCCTTATGCAGAATTGAAATAAGCTGAGAATCGGGATGGTCCTTAGTTTTTGCTTCCTGCATGAAAGTTCTTAATTCAACTATTCTTTTATCATCCTCTGCGATCATTTTTTTGCACATCCTCCTTAAAAAAATACTATTTAGCGCTTAATTCTGCCGGGATAATCCCGGGCGGCTGCTTGGGGCTGTAATGCGTGTGCAGCAGCTTATGCGACATCGCGCTCAGCGGCCTGCCCAGAAACTCCTTGTACAATCTTTGCACATCCGGATTCTCATGGCTGCGCCTTATCGTCTTATTCCTGTCTAAACCATATAAGGCTTCCGCCCTTTTCTTAAGGCATTCTTCATCAAGAGGCAAAGAATTAGACCCTGCGTAAGGCTGACCTCCGCCTCCTATGCAGCCTCCGGGACAACCCATGATCTCGACAAAATGATACCTTTGGGGGTCCTTTCTTATAGTATTTAATATTTCATTGGCATTACCTAAACCATGCGCAACTGCTATGCGTATTTCTTTGCCGTCTATAACTAACTTACCCTCTTTAACCCCTTTTAAACCCCGGATATCCTGGATTTCAATATCCAAAAGCGTCTCTCCGGTATAAAGCTCATAGGCCGTCCTTATCGCCGCTTCCATGACCCCTCCGGTTACTCCGAATATTGTTCCGGCGCCCGAAGAATACCCCAGAGGATGGTCAAACTCTTCTCCTTTAATATGCAATAAATCTATGCCCGCCGACTTAATCATCCAGGCCAGCTCCCGCGTAGTAACCACTATATCCGTAGCCTGCATTCCATCTACCATAAGCTCAGGCCTGAGCGCTTCGTATTTCTTAGCCGTACAACACATGCAGGCAACACTTAAGATTTTCTTAGGGTCCGCGTTTATTTTCTTGGCGAAGTAACTTTTAACCAATGCGCTGGCCATAGACATCGGAGATTTACAGGTAGAGACATTATCGATTAAATCCGGATAAAATTGTTCCAGGCATTTCATCCAGGCGCTTGAGCAGGAAGTAATCATGGGGAGCCTGCCTTTACCCTGAAATCTCTCCAGGAATTCACTGGCCTCTTCCATAATAGTCAAATCCGCTGAAAACTGGGTATCAAACACATAATCAAAACCTAATTTTCTTAATGCCGCGGTCAATTCTTTTTCAAGCTGCCTTCCGGGTTCAAGGGCAAACGCCTCGCCGATAGCCGCCCTTACCGAAGGGGCAATCTGGGCAACTTTGATCAAAGATTTGTCCCCCAGTTTCTGGAAGAGTTCCTGCGTAAAATTTTTTTCGATGAATGCCGACGTGGGGCAAACATTAATACACTGGCCGCAAGTAGTACAAACGCTGTCCTTAAAAGGCATATTATAAGCAGGCATAACCACCGTCTTAAAACCTCTATGCGCATAGCCTAAAGCATTTACCTTTTGGATCTCCGAACAGATCCTCACGCACCGGCCGCAAAGTATGCATTTATTGGGATCCCTGATTACCGAAGCCGAAGAAAGGTCTTTTTCATAATGTTTTTTCTCCCCTTCAAAATGCCGCTTTCTAATCCCCATGGCAAAAGCCAGCCTTTGCAATTCACAATTACCGTCCCTTTCGCATGTATGGCAGTCTTCCGGATGGTTATCCAGGATCAGCTCTACGATATCGCGCCGGGCACGTCTTATCTCTTCAGTGTTCGTATAAATCTTCATCCCTTCGCTGACCGGATATGCGCAGGAAGCGACGTAATTACGCATCCCCACCACCTCCACGATGCATACACGACAAGCCCCTTCAATAGACAACTTAGGGTGATAACACAGCCGCGGGATATGAAATCCTAATTTGTCCGCTGCCTGCATAATAGTTTGTTCCGCTTCCACCTTGTAAGGCTTATCGTTAATAAATATGGTAATCATTGCTTTATCTCCCTTTAAGATTTTCTTATAGCGCTGAATTTGCAGATTTTAAAACAAGCGCCGCACTTAATACATTTATTTATATCAATAATATGTTTTGCTTTAGGAGCCCCGGATATCGCTTCTGCCGGGCAGGCCTT
Source organism: Candidatus Omnitrophota bacterium (assembly GCA_028715095.1). Lineage (GTDB taxonomy): Bacteria > Omnitrophota > Gorgyraeia > Gygaellales > Profunditerraquicolaceae > UBA6249. The sequence goes on along the minus strand of JAQUSM010000018.1, from coordinate 736 downwards.
CTTGCAGGCTGTGCAGCCAACACATTTATCCGTAATTTCATAAACAAGCAAATGCTGGCAAACCCCTGCGCGGCAGTGTTTATTACGCACATGTTCTTCATATTCGGCGCGAAAATTCTTAATCGTGCTTAAAACAGGGTTAGGAGCTGACTGGCCCAAACCGCACAAAGAAGCCTTCTTTATCATATTGCCCAGCCGCTGGAGCTTATCAATATCCTCTTCAACGCCTTTGCCTTCGGTAATACGGGTTAATATTTCCAGCATGCGCTTAGTTCCTTCCCTGCAAGGCGTACATTTACCGCAAGATTCATTCTGGGTAAATTCCAGGAAAAACTTGGCGATATTTACCATACAGGAGTCTTCATCAATAACGATCATTCCTCCCGATCCCATAATCGAACCAACCTTGGCTAAAGACTCATAATCTATCTTTGTATCCAGGTATTCTTCAGACAGGCACCCTCCGGAAGGCCCGCCGGTTTGCACTGCCTTGAATTTCTTATCCCCGGGAATTCCTCCCCCGATATTATAAATAATCTGGCGCAAGGTAGTGCCCATGGGCACCTCGACTAAACCGGTGTTTTTGACTTTACCCGCTAAAGCAAAAACCTTGGTCCCCTTACTCTTCTCTGCACCTAAAGAACTAAACCAATCCGCCCCATCAAGAATAATTACAGGGATATTCGCCCAGGTTTCCACATTATTAATCAATGTAGGCTTTCCGAAAAGACCGGAT
>JAQUSM010000143.1 GCA_028715095.1 Candidatus Omnitrophota bacterium | reverse complement strand
CGGGCAGCTGGCGCATATGCTCTTTTTTTACCGCGATAAACCCTAAATACGGACCGCCAAAAGATAAAGTTATGCCTAAACTCTGGCCCTCTCCGGTTGCGATATCAATGCCCATCTCCCCCGGGCTCTTAAGCATACCCAAAGAAACCGGATACACTGAAGCAATTGCCAACGCCCCGTATTTATGCACGCGCTCTACAATATCGGAGAAATCATCCACTGCGCCGAAGAAATTAGGATTCTGCAAGATCACCGCAGCAGTCTTGTCATCAAGATGTTTATAAATATCCTCCCGGCAAGCCTGGCCGTGCACTACCGGAGTCTCTACGAATTCAATGGAAAGATTGGATGTATAAGCGTAAAGCATGGTGCGGTAAATTAAACTTACCCCGCTGTCGACAATTATCTTCTTTCTTCCGGACAGCCTTACCGCCATCATCGCCGCTTCATAGAGCGCTGTGCCGCCGTCATAAAGAGAGGCATTTGAAACATCCAGGCCGGTTAATCCGCAGATCACCGTCTGATATTCATAGATTGCCTGCAGCCAGCCTTGCGAACATTCAGGCTGATAAGGGGTATAGGCGGTGTAAAACTCCGAACGTCCGGCTAATGCGTCAACCGCCGCCGGGATATAATGATCATAAAAACCTCCGCCCACAAAATCAATAAGATTAGTGGCATTTTTACGGCTAAGAATTTTTAAATGCTCAATTACCTCAAACTCGGATTTGCCTTCCGGGATATTGAAAGATTTGGGCCGCAGCTCAACGGGTATATGCTTAAAAAGATCGTTGACGCTTGATACCCCGATAACTTTAAGCATCTCCTTCTTTTCTAATTCTGTGTGCGGGATATAATTCATTTAGATAAACCTTGTACGTATTCTTTATATTGGACAGGATTCATAAGCGCTTTCTTTTCTTCCAAGTCGGCAATTTTAATCACCGCAAACCAACCCGCCTCATAAGCGGATTTATTCACCAGCTCCGGATGGCTGGTTAATTCCGTGTTAGCCTTGAGCACTTCACCTGAAAGCGGAGCGTAAACATCTGAAGCAGCCTTTACTGATTCGACAGTCGCGCACCAGGCGGATTGTTTGACTTGAGCGCCTGGTTTTGGCAGATCAATAAAGGTAATATCGCCAAGAGAGTGTTGCGCAAAATCTGTTATACCTATAGTTGCCCTATCCCCGTCAAGCTTTGCCCATTCATGGTCTTTAGTGTATAAAAGGTTATCCGGTACGGTCATTTTATTTCTCCTAATTTTACGCTGCCGTTTTTATAGAAAGGTTTGTGCGTGGTTTTAGCGTTTATAACAATTGAGTTTTCGCAAAGAGCAATCTCTTCTCCGGAAGGAATTTCACAGCCGGTATAACCCATCCCGATACCAACTCCCAGGCTGGGTGAGAATGAACCGCTGGTTACCGCTCCTACATCCCTGCCTTTATAAATTATGCGGTAATTATGGCGGGGCGAGCGCCGGGAATCAGCGATAAAACAGGTTATCCTGCGGCAGGCTCCATATTGTTTTTGCTTTAAAAGCGCAGCTTTTCCGATAAATTCTTTATCCCAATCTATAAAATACCCCAACCCTGCTTCTAATGGAGTAGTCTCCTCATCTATATCCTGGCCATAAAGGCTGTAACCCATCTCCAGGCGTAATGTGTCGCGCGCGCCAAGGCCTATAGGCTTGACCCGCTGGTCGCCAAGTAATTTCTCCCATAATTCCGGGATCTTGTTATTCGGCATATACAATTCATAGCCCAGCTCTCCGGTGTATCCCGTGCGGCTGATAATGATTTCTTCCCCCAATAGTAAAAAATAATCAAAGGTATAATACCGCAGCCCTTTAATACCCGGTCCAACTAAATCTGCTAACACCTCGGCGGAAAGCGGGCCCTGCAAATCCAGTTTGCCCAATGACTGGGAAACATTCTCAAAGACTGTTATTCCGGTTAAATGTTTTTTTAGATGGGCAAAGTCCCTGCCGGTGGTTGCGGCATTGACTACGATCATCCACTCGGAGCTGCCGATTCTATAAACAAGCAGGTCATCAATAATCCCCCCCTGCTCATTAAGCATAAACCCGTAGCGGCAGGAATTAAGCGGCATTCCCTCAAGGTTAACCGTCACTAAATTACCAAAATTGCTCTTAGTTAAATCCGCCTGGATAATAAACTCGCCCATATGGCAGATGTCGAATAACCCGGCATTCTTACGTACCCAATTATGCTCTTCAATAATGCCGCTATATTGGATAGGCATTAACCAGCCGCCAAAAGGCGCCAGTTTCGCAGTCAACTTTCTATGATTATTAAGAAGGGGGGTTTCGGCAAGCGCTGAATTCTCATCCATACGTTAAACTTTCTAAATTGGGAAATTAATTATTATACTTTTGAGGGGTAAATCTTTTATATTTATAACAAAAATAATCCGATATGTCAAGTACATAAGACGCTTTATGTAACTACTGTAAACTCTTTGGGTTACAAAACAATTACTTAATTCTTAATTTAATAATTGTTTTGCGTCTTACTTCTTCTTTAGAAATTTACCTAATATAAATACCACGACAACACAAACAAGTATCCCTATAACAGCTGAAAAAACATAAGCGAGGCTTAAAGCTGGCAAAGGTTTATCTTCCCACCCCTTAAAAGCATAATCAGGGATCGGCGCGCTCCAAAGTTTTGAAAGCCTTTCCAGGCCCTTAGGAAGATACCCGGCCAACTGGCGCATCTCATCAGCCCCCCATTCCCCCCAGGCTGAACCTGCCTTAAAATGTTCGGGCAATAACAGGCCTAAAGGAGATAAAACAATTAATACGCCGATAAGAATCCAAAGCTTTGAAATAATCTTCATTGGAGCTTGCTCCCCTCTGCCAAAAGCTCCGGGGCATGTTTTAATAAATATTTTATTACCAAAGCAGTTACAATTGCCTCCACCCATCCAAAAATCAGAAGATGTTCGCCCAGCATAGCGGGTAAGGCGACATTTAAACCATAAGGACAATACAGGGCCGCACCGCTTGCGGTTTTATACAGCAAGGGCTGGATACCAAACATAAGCCCGGTCAGCCCCGCGGAAATATTGAGCGCTATATAACCGGCAATACCTGCGGCAATAACCCTCCTCTTTGAATTTATAGAAGCATTGCAGCTAATCGCCTTATAAATATAATACCCGGCAAAAGGAAGCACGAACGCCATATTAAAACAATTTGCACCTATGGCTGTGATCCCGCCGTCTCCAAATAATAATGCCTGGATTACAAGTGCTACTGTTATAGCAATACAGGCAGCCCATGGCCCAAGGAGTATTGCCACAAGTACCCCGCCCACAGCATGGCCGGTGGTGCCGCCGGGTATCGGCAGATTAAACATCATAATCACAAAACTAAATGCCGCCCCTATCGCTAATAAAGGCACCTGCCTGGCATTAAGAGTTTTCTTAACAACGCGCGAAGCAACTGTCCATATCGGAAGCATGGCTAAATAAAACAACCCGCATGTTCCCGGGC
>JAQUSM010000142.1 GCA_028715095.1 Candidatus Omnitrophota bacterium | reverse complement strand
GAATGGATATCTTCAGCGGACGGGTCAAACTTAAATTTTCCGCTGACTACATCCTTGAGTATCGAATTCAAACCCTTAACTATCCGCGAGCTGTCCTTTTGAGAGATAATCTTCTGCCTGGCTAACATTTTGGCGTGGGCTATACTGCCTAAAATATCATATTTAGCCAATCTCTGGTCAAAGGCTATCGATGAAGTGAATTTATCGGTCAAAGCATTCGTTTTTTTGTTGAACCTTGTTCCCCAAAGTTTCTTCGCCATCTTCTCTTCCTCCACGAGGAGGACACCCGCGCAATACAAATCAGCGCGGGGTGCCTTTCCTATCTTTTGTAAGGCATGCCCCAAAGCTTGATAAAACCTTCGGCTAATTTTTGGTCAAATTTATCTTCTTTACCGTAGGTACTTAATTCCTTTTTATAAAGCGAGTTTACGGATTTCCTGCCCACGACAACACAGCTGCCTTTTGATAATCTTAACCTGATAGTGCCGCTAACCAATCCCTGCGTCTTCTCCACAAAACCATCCAGGGCGTCTTTTAAAGCGGAAAACCACAACCCATAATAAACCAGCTCCGCGTATTTAAGGCTGATCATCTCCTTAAAATGGGCTACCTCCCGGTCAAGGACCAGGGCCTCTAATTCCTTGTGCGCGGTATAAAGAATAGTGCCGGCGGGAGCTTCATAAATCTCCCTGGATTTAATCCCTACCAGCCTGTTCTCAACCATATCGCTCCTGCCAACCCCGAATTGGCCGCCTACTTCGTTTAAGTAATTAATGAGATCCTTTAATTTAAGTACCTTACCGTCAATTTTAGTCGGCACACCTTTTACAAAAGACACTTCAATATACCTCGGATAGCTTGAGGTATGCGTCGGGCTCTTGGTAATCAAATAAGCATCTTCCGGAGGCTCCTGCTCCAGATTCTCCAAAACTCCGGCTTCTATACTTATGCCCCAGATATTACGGTCAACGCTATAAGGCTTTTTCTTGGTTACGTCTATCGGGATATTATATTTCAAGGCATAATCAATCTCTTCTTCCCGCGATTTAAATTCCCAATCCCGCACCGGGGCAATAATTTCAAGCCTCGGGTCCAGTATCCCTACCGCAACCTCAAGCCTCACCTGGTCATTGCCTTTTCCGGTACAGCCGTGGGCAACAGCCTGCGCTTTTTCCTTATGCGCGATCTGCACTAAATATTTAGCGATCAATGGACGGCCCAGCGCCGTTGCCAGAAGATATCTGCCCTCATAAACAGCGTTAGCCTTTAAGGCAGGGAGAATAAAATCCTTGATAAATTCATCCTGCAGGTCGCGGATATAAACTTTAGTCGCACCGGCAGCCAAAGCCCGAGCTTCAATCGCTTCAAAGCTTTCACCCTGGCCCAAACCCTGGCCCAGGTCAGCTACAAAACAGATTACCTCATATCCTTTTTCTTTTAACCACCTGACTATGCAAGAGGTATCCAACCCGCCCGAATATGCTAAAACCACTTTTTTCATCTTAACTCCCGATTTGAATAAATTTCTATAATTATTAGCGGGTGACGAGACTTGATTTGAGCCGCGGTGTGCGGCGAAAACAAGGCTCGGCAGGACCCGCTAATTTTTACCTAATAATTTTATTAAAATCGCCTTTTGAACATGCATCCTGTTCTCTGCCTGGTCGAAAACAATCGAATTCCTGCTCTCCATAACCTCATCGGTTATCTCTTCGCCTCTATGCGCGGGCAGGCAGTGCATCACCAATACATTCTCTGCCGCCTTAGCTAAAAGTTTAGCGTTAATCTGGAAATCCTTAAAGATAATCTTTCTCTTATTGATCTCTTCTTCCTGGCCCATACTGGCCCAGACATCAGTATAAACTACCTGGGCAGAGTCAACCGCGCTAAAGGGGTCCTCGGTAATCTTTATCCGGCTGCCTGTTTCTTTGGCAATGGCCTGCGAGAGCTTTACAACATTCTCGGCGGGGGCATATCCTTTAGGGGTAGCCACGGAGATATTCATGCCGGTTTTAGCCGCAGCGAAGAGCAATGAATTGCAAACATTATTGCCGTCACCGACATAGGCAAGCGTGACTTTTTTTAAATCTTTTAGTTTTTCCCTGATCGTAAAAAGGTCCGCTAAGGCCTGGCAGGGATGTGAAAAATCCGACAAACCATTTATCACCGGGACAGTCGCAGCCTGCGCCATATCCAGGCAGTTCTTATGCTCAAAGGTCCTTAAGACAACTCCATCAACATAACGGGAAATAGTCCTTGCCACATCCCCGATGGTTTCCCTGACACCCAGGTTAATCTCTTGCGGAGACAAATAAAGCGAATTACCTCCCAATTGATACATGCCGACCTCAAAAGAAACCCGCGTCCTGTTCGACGGTTTCTGGAAGATCAAGGCCAGGGTCTTGCCGGACAGAGTTTTAGCGAACCTCTTTTTATTCTTCTTAAGCTGTTCGGCAAGCTTAAAAATAGCATTGATCTCTTCTAAAGCCAGGTCCCCGATTGAAAGCAAATCTTTTTTCATTATGCGCGCTCCTTGAAAACTTCCTCTAAGATTTTTACCGCCTTGTCAATTTCATGTTTGACGGTATTTAACGCCGGCATCAGCCTTAAGACTTTTTCGTGCGTGCAATTAATCAATAAACCCCGCTCTACGCATTTCTCGTATACCTGCTTTCCATCAATATTTAACTCCACGCCAAACATCAGCCCCATCCCCCGGACATCCTTGATTGCCGGATAAGCCGACTTTAAAATATTCAGTTTTTCCAGAAGGTACTCTCCCATGTCCTGGCAATTCTTAAGCAGCTTTTCCTTCTGTATCGCCCTAAGCACCCCCAGGGCTGCCTTACAGATCACCGGGCCGCCGCCAAAAGTAGAGGCGTGCATACCGGGGGTCAAAAGATCGCTTAATTCTTTTTTAGCTATCATGGCTCCGATAGGCAGGCCTCCGCCTAAAGCCTTGGCCAAAGTTATCACATCGGGAGTTATGCCATAATTCTGATAGCAGAACATTTTTCCTGTCCTGCCGAGGCCGGTTTGCACTTCATCTACGATCAAAAGTAATTTCTTCTCGTCGCATATCTTCCTGAGCTCCAGGACAAAATCCCGCCCGGCGAGATTTACCCCGCCTTCACCCTGGATAAGCTCAAGCATAACAGCAACGGTCTTATCCGTAATCGCCTGCTTAACAGCGGCGATGTCATTAAATTTAACCTGTTTAAAACCCTCCGGCATAGGGAGAAAGCCATTCTGGTATTTTTTCTGCCCCGTAGCCGCCAGCGTAGCCAGGGTCCTTCCATGAAAAGCGTTCTCAAAAGTAATTACCTCAAACCTGGCATGGCCTGCTCCGGAGGTAAAAGTTGAGCCAAATTTCCTGGCTAATTTTATCGCCCCTTCATTAGCCTCCGCCCCGGAATTAGCGAAAAATACCTTGCCCGGGAAACTGCAGTAAATCAATTCTTTTGCCAGCTTCGCCTGGAAGGGATGGTAATAATTGTTCGGCACAAAAATCAATTTACCCACCTGGTCGCGTATCAGATCGG
>JAQUSM010000017.1:3472-13336 GCA_028715095.1 Candidatus Omnitrophota bacterium | reverse complement strand
ATCCCGGCAGTAAAATATCTCCTGAGGCAGAGACTTTGCTTTACATGGCTGCCCGCGCCCAGGTGGTAAGGGATATTATCAAACCTGCGTTAGAAGCCGGCAAGATTGTTATCTGTGACCGCTTCCTGGATTCTACAATTGCTTATCAGGGGTTTGGTTTAGGGATAGATATAGGTATGATCAAGACTATCGGTAATTTCGCGACTTTAGGCATAAAACCCGGTCTTACCCTTTTCCTGGACCTGCCGGTAAGAAAAGGGCTTAAGCACCGCTGTAACTGTAAAGATCGCATTGAGCAGCGTTCGTTTAAATATCATGAAATGGTAAGAAGGGGTTACTTGAAACTTGCCAGGCTTGAGCCGGAACGGATCAAAATAGTCAGGGTAGAGGCGGATAAATCAGAAACTCAAAATAATATTAGAAGGTTAGCCGATGCGCTTTAGCGATATCCTGGGGCATGAAAAACCCCTGAATATAATAAATGCCTACATAGAAAATTCCTCTTTTTCCGGCGGTTATATTTTTAGCGGCCCGGAAGGTATCGGCAAAAAGGCGGTTGCTAAAATAATTGCCGAGAAATTAAATTGCACAGCCCAGCAAGACAGGCCATGCGGGGCCTGCAGCTCATGTTTAAAAATGGAAAAGCTGCAGCATCCCGACCTGCATATTATCGAAAGCGATACCGCTCAGATCAAGATTGAGGATATCCGCGGTTTGCAGCGGGAGGCAAATTTCCGGCCGTATGAAGGCGCAATGAAGGTTTTTATTATCGATGACGCGCATAAGCTTAACCCCGAGGCGGCAAATTCTCTGCTTAAAATCCTGGAGGAGCCCCCGGCTGACAGCCTGATTATTTTAATTACGCATAAGCCGCAGAATATCTTTAAGACCGTGCTTTCGCGCTGTAAGGTTATAAGATTCTCTCCTTTGGCAATAACTTTGCTCGAGGATGTTTTGATCAATAAATATTTTATTGATAGGCTTCCTGCGCATTTTATTAGTTTCTATTCCGAGGGAAGATTGGGCCTGGCGCTCAAATTGAAGGATTCTAAGATATTTGAGGAGAAGAACAGGATATTTGATTCTTTCGCGGTTGCCGGCAGGCCGCTTGACCGTAATTTGACAGGCCAGAGTAAAGAACAGTTACGCGGCTATTTAAATCTTATGGCCTCCTGGTTCAGGGATATATATTTGCTTAAGGCGGGCCTTCCGGAAAGAGAGTTAATGCATTTAGACCGGAAGAATGATTTACTAAAACTGATGCGTGAATTTTCTTTTAAACAGCTTGATAGCATATTAGCGGCGATTTCGGAAAGTATGTTTTATCTGGAGAAAAATATTAACAGCAAATTACTTTTGCACAACTTAGGAGTCCAGTTATGGAAGGCATGATCTTGGTGCAACTTAGAAATTCCGGCCAGATACAATTTTATCAGGCTGGAAATTTAACTTTAAAAGTCGGGGATTGTGTAATTGTCGAGCATGACAGGGGTTTAGATTATGGATGCGTTATCCTTCCGAATCAGGCGCATTGCTGCGCCGAGGCTAACTCCAAAGAGCCGCCGAAGAAAATAATCCGCCTGGCCAGGGAAAGCGACCTGAAACAGGTAGAAGATAATTCTGTCAAAGCCAGGGAGGCTTTTAACGCCTGCGAAAAGAAGATAGCCGAGCATAAACTGGATATGAAACTGGTTAAGGCGGAGTATTCTTTTGACCGTTCCAAGATATTGTTTTACTTTACTTCAGACGGCCGCGTGGATTTCCGTAACCTGGTTAAGGATCTGGCTAAGATATTTAAGGCGCGTATTGAATTAAGGCAGATCGGCGTAAGGGACGAAGCCAGGCTTTTCGGCGGTTATGGCTCATGCGGCAGGGAGCTTTGCTGTAAAAGGTTCCTGAAGGATTTTGAGCCGGTAACAATAAAGATGGCAAAAGAAGAGGGGCTGTCGCTTAACCCTCCGAAAATATCCGGCTTATGCGGCCGGCTTATGTGCTGTCTTTCTTACGAATACGAGACTTATAAGCTGCTTTCAAAAGGACTGCCCCGGGAAGGCGAGCATTTAAATACGGAACAGGGCAAGGGTAAGGTTATTAATGTCAATGTTTTTAAGCGCCTGGTTACTGTCCAGCTTGATGAAGGCGGATTTATAGAGGTAAGCTACAAGGAAAAAGAGTATGGCAAATAAATTTTATATTACTACCCCCATTTATTATGTAAATGCCTCTCCGCATATCGGGCATTCCTATACTACTATTGCCGCCGATGTTTTAACCAGGTTTAAGCGCAATGTCTTAGGAAAAGAGAATGTGCGTTTTCTCACCGGAACCGACGAGCATGGGCAAAAAATCCAGAAGGCCGCAGACAGCGCCAAGCTTTCTGCGCAGGATTTCGTAGATCAGACAAGCCTGCAATTCAGAAATCTCTGGAAATCCTTGGATGTTTCTTACGATGATTTTATCCGCACTACTGAACAACGTCATGTCAAGGTTGTGCAGAGAGTTTTAGAGATTCTTTTTAAAAAAGGCGATATCTACGAAGGTAAATATGAGGGGTTATATTGTACTCCCTGTGAAACATTTTGGCTTGAATCTCAGGCAATAGGCGGTCTGTGCCCGGATTGCCAGAGGCCGGTTGAGCGTATTGTTGAGAGCAACTATTTTTTTAAATTATCGAAATATCAGGATTGGCTTCTGGAGTTTCTTAAGAAAAACCGGGATTTTATTAAACCCGCCAGCCGTTATGAAGAGACCTTAAGATTCCTGGAATTAAATAAATTAAATGATTTGTGTATTTCGCGGCCCAAGGAAAGGCTAAATTGGGGCATACCTTTGCCTTTTGCTCCGGAGCATGTAACCTATGTTTGGTTTGATGCTCTGGTTAATTATATCAGCGCGGTTGGTGAATTTGACAGCCAGGATAATTACCAGTCTGAATGGTGGCCGGCAGAATTGCATTTGATGGCCAAGGATATTTTAAGGCAGCATACAGTTTATTGGCCGATTATGCTGCATGCTTTAAATATCAAGCTTCCCAAGGCAGTGTTTGCGCATGGCTGGTGGATGATTAATGAAGACAAGATGTCTAAATCGCGCGGAAACGCAGTTAACCCGCTTGAGATGGTAGAAAAATATGGCCTGGATGCCTACAGGTATTTTCTTCTTCGGGATGTGCCGTTTGGCTTAGACGGGAATTTCTCGGAAGAGGGGATAATTAAGCGTTACAACAGCGATTTGGCAAATGACCTGGGGAACCTGGTTTATCGTACTTTGACTATGGTCGAGAAGTATTTTGACGGTAATATTCCGGAAGTTGATTTTAATAAAGTTAAAGATAACCAGGGCGTTGCCGGTATTTTAGCTAAAATCCAGCAGTTGGAAGCAAGAGTCCATTTGGCCCTGGACGGACAGAACTTTAGTCTGGCCCTGGAAGCTATTTGGGAGTTAATCGGCATGGCTAATAAGTATGTTGAAGAAACCAAGCCCTGGAATTTGGCAAAAGAAAACAAACAGGAAGAATTAAAAATATTTATCCGGCTATTAGTCGATGTCATCAGATCGGTATCCAGACAACTGGAGATTTTTATTCCCCGGACTGCTTTTGCGATTCAGGAACAGTTTGGGGAGGGTAAAATAAAAAAAGGCAATCCATTATTCCCGCGCATTGAAACCAAGAAGAAGTAATTCCATATCAAATGTTAGTTGATACCCACTGCCATCTTGATTTTGAGCAATTCGATCCGGATCGCGACGCGGTTATCCAGCGCGCCTTGGATGCGGGGATTGGTTATTTTGTGAATATCGGCTCAACCCTTGATTCATCAAGAGCGGCTTGTGCATTGGCCGCCAAATACAGCCAGGTTTATGCCGGAGTAGGAGTGCATCCGCATGATGCGGACGGGTTCAATCAGGAGCGGGAGGCTAAATTAAGGGAATTGGCTTTAGGAAAAAAGGTTGTGGCTATCGGAGAAACCGGTTTGGATTATTACCGCAATCTTTCTTCCGAGGCGCACCAGCTGCATGCGTTTAATGAACAGATCAAATTAGCCAAAGATTTAAACCTGCCGCTGGTAGTGCACAGCCGTCAGGCAGAAGCGCAGGCTATCCAGGTATTAAAAGCTGCTATGCCTGTGCGGGCGCTGATACACTGTTTTTCAGGAGACGAAACTTTCTTAAAGGAATGTTTAGATCTGGGTTTTTTTATTTCTTTTACCTGCAATATCACCTACAAAAAGGCTCAGGGCCTCAGGGATATGGTTAAGCTTACGCCAATTGACAGGCTGATGCTTGAAACCGACGCGCCATATTTATCTCCCGAAGGTTTTCGCGGCAGGCGTAATGAGCCGATGCAGATAAAATTACTGGCTGAGGCAGTCAGCCTGATCAAGGAAGTCAGCTTTGAAGAGATTGCAGACAGGACAACTAAAAACGCCGGGGATTTTTTTAAGCTGAAATGAGCACGCAGATTTCCATAGTTAAATGCAATAGTTATGAGCCGCCTGTTGTAGAACAGGCGCTCAGGAGAATGCTTGATCTTCTGGGCGGCATAACCTCTTTTGTCAAGCCGGGCTCCCGCGTACTGGTCAAGCCGAACCTTTTGATGTCCAAGGGTCCGGAATACGCGATTACTACGCATCCGCAGGTAGTCAGATCAGTTATCCATATCCTAAAAGAGATTAATTGCCGGGTTATCATCGGTGATGGCCCAAGCGTCTGGGGCAAGTATATAGAAAATGTGGATGAGGTTTATGAAGTTACCGGGATAAAGAAGGTAGCGCATGATGAAGACGTGCAGCTGGTTAACTTTGATAAACGCAGGATGCGCAATAAGTTTCCGCTTACCAGCTGGCTTGATGAGTGCGACTACCTGGTCAACCTGCCTAAATTCAAGACCCATGAATTTACTTTAATGACCGGGGCGATTAAGAATCTTTTTGGTTTGGTTTCAGGTACGTACAAAACCGAATTGCATAAGAATTATTTTAAGCCGCCTGAATTCGCCAAGATCCTGGTGGATATATACCAGGAGGCAAGGCCCGCCTTAACGATTATTGACGGGGTGTTGGCTATGGAAGGGGATGGCCCGGGTTCCAGCGGCAGGCCGCGCCAACTTAATCTTTTACTGGGCGGGGCTGATTGCGTAGCCTTGGATACGGTTATGGCCAAAATAATGGGCATTAAGAATCAGGAGGTTTTATCCACCAAAGAAGCATTCCTGCGTGGTTTAGGGGAAGGTCAGCTTAGCAGGATTAAAATAGCAGGAGAAGATATTGATAAGCTGGATATTCCTGCGTTTATATTGCCGCAGGCAACAAAAGCAAGTAATCTACCGGATGCCGTTAAAATAATACTTAAATCATTAATTAAATATTATCCGTATTCTTTGCGTTTAAAATGCACGCGTTGCGGACATTGCGTAAATATCTGCCCGAGAAAATGTATCGCGCTTAAAAAGAGGGGAATAGTTTTTAATTATAAACAATGCATTGCATGTTTCTGCTGCCAGGAGGGATGCCCTTCTGCGGCAATAGACCTGAAAAAGAGCCTCTTGGCTAAATTAATAGGATTATGATTGGCAGGCTGCCGAGCCTTGTTCTCGCATCACCGCTTGCTCGCCCCAGCGTGGCGAGCTTCGCTTCGGCAAGAATTTCGCTCTGCCTGATGTTTATATGCGGGCAACCATGCCTGCTCAATTCTTGAGATGCTGCTCGAACCAAGTCTCGGCAGCCTGCCCCATCCGGCGGTCGAGCCTGACAATAAACAGGAGGGATAGTACTCTTAATAAAATGAATATCCGCACAATAGACTGGAAAAACAATAGCGTCAGGATTATCGACCAGACCAGATTGCCGCAGAAGTTAGTTTATATCAATATCAATAAGTTGGAAGGTTTATGCCGGGCGATAAAGATTTTACAGGTGCGCGGCGCTCCGGCTTTAGGCGCGGCAGCTGCTTTAGGGGTGTATTTGGGAGTGAGAAATTATCCGGGTTCTGATTGGCCCGGGTTTAGCCGTAAGTTAAGCGCAGTGGCAAAGCATATCGCCGAGTCCCGGCCGACAGCCAGGAATCTTTTTTGGGGTATTGAAAGGGCCTGCTTAGCTGCCTTAAGGAATAATCAGCTGCCTGTTGCTAAGATTAAACAGATAATCCTGGCTGAAGGAAAAAAGATTATGCAGGAGGATGCCTCTTCTTGCCGCAGGATTGGTTTCTATGGGGCTAAATTGCTTAAACACAACAGCAGGGTTTTGACAATCTGTAATGCCGGTATACTGGCGACCGTTGATTATGGCACTGCCCTGGGAGTTATATATTCTGCCTGCACTCAAGGCAAGAAAATAAAAGTATTTTCTTGCGAAACACGGCCTTTGTTGCAGGGAAGCAGGCTGTCTACCTGGGAGCTTTACAAAAAAGGGGTAGATGTTACGATGATTGCGGATAATACAGCGGCTTCCCTTATGGCCGAAGGGAAAGTGGATTTGGTAATTACCGGCGCAGACCGTATTGCCGCAAACGGCGATTCAGCTAACAAGATCGGGACAAGCAACCTGGCAATCCTGTGTCAATATCATAAAATACCTTTTTATATCGCAGCGCCCGTAAGCACCTTTGATTTCAATATAAAAAGCGGCAAAGATATAAAAATTGAAATGCGTAACAGCCGGGAGATTACCAGTATCCTGTTTAAGAAGGAAATATCCCCTTCCGGAGCCAATGTGCTCAACCCTGCTTTTGACGTTACCGCCAGCCATCTGATCAGCGGGATCATCACGGATAAAGGGATTATCCGGCCGCCTTATATCAAGAATATTAACAGGATTTCCAAGGGGAATAAATGCGTTTAAAAGAAATCGGCGAATTTGGTTTAATCAAAAGATTTCAAAATAAAATTAAAACCGACCGTTCTGTTTTTAGGGGCAGCGGCGATGATTGCGCGGTTTTGAACCTGTCGAAATCCTGTTATCAGTTATTTACCTGCGATATGATCATCGAAGGGGTGGATTTTATCAAGTCTGATAATCTGGAAGCTGTAGGTAGAAAGGCTTTAGGCGTATCCATAAGCGATATTGCCGCCTGCGGCGGGATTCCCAGGCATGCTGTAGTTTCACTGGGGTTGCCGAAGAATATGCTGGTTAGTCAGGTCGACCTTTTGGCTAAAGGGCTCTTTGGCCTGGCGAAGAAATATAAAATCAATATTGTCGGCGGGGATATCAGCGCTTCAGGCAAATTGGTTATTGATGTAAGCATGCTGGGCCAGGTCCAGAAAAATAAGCTTTGCCTGCGCAGGGGGGCAAAATACGGCGATATTATTATGGTAACCGGAAGTTTTGGCGGATCAATCAAGGGCAAACATTTAAATTTTACTCCCCGTTTAAATGAGTCGCGTTTTTTGGTGGATAATTTCAAGATTAATTCCATGATTGATGTTTCCGACGGGCTGATCCAGGACCTGGGGCATATATTAGAGCAGAGTTCTGCCGGAGCTGTTTTATATGAAAGCCTTATTCCTTTAAGTAAAGAGGCTGCGGGAATAGAAGAGGCGCTTTGTTCCGGGGAGGAGTTTGAGCTGCTTTTTACTGTCTCAAGAGATCAGGCCAGTAAGATCATTAAGTCTTCAAAATATAGTTTTAAAGTAATAGGGGAAATTATGCCGGCATCATTCGGTTTGAGGTTGATCAATCAGAATAATAAATATTCCGCCCAGAAGGGCGGCACTTGGCAATCCTTTAAGCCAAGGTGCCAGAAGGCCGGGTTTAAGCATTTCTAATGAAAAAATTATCTACATCAATCAAACAAACCTTAAAAATAGGCAGGTTACTTGCGCGTAACTTTCGCGGAGGCGAGATTATTCTTTTGTCCGGTTCTCTTGGCGCAGGCAAGACGGTTTTGGCTAAAGGGATCGCGCAGGGCCTGGGTATTGATAAAGATGATGTAGTCAGCCCTACTTTTGTTTTGCTTCGCGTATACAAGGGGAAACATCCCCTGAACCATTTTGATTTCTACAGGATCAAAAAACCCGAAGAGATTATGGGTTTAGGATATGAAGAGTATTTTTATTCTGACGCCGTAACAGTTATTGAGTGGCCGGAGCGGCTCAAATTCCTCTTGCCAAAGGAATTCCTGAAGATTAAGCTATCTAATAAAAGCAGCAAAAGCAGGATGCTTGAATTTGTAGGCAGGGGGCCTGTATATAAACAGCTGTTAAAGAGGATCCATGAAAATATTGGGAATTGATACGACCACTAATTTTTTGTGCCTTGGGTTGTATGTAGACGGGAAGTTCTATGAATATAATCTTGAGACAGGCAGGAGCCTTTCTGCCCTTTTGGTTCCAACCATAGAGAGGGTTATTACGGCTGCGGGATTAAGAATAGCGGATATTGATTATTTTGCCTGCGGCCTGGGCCCGGGTTCTTTTACCGGCATGCGTATAGGCTTAGCTACGATAAAAGGATTAAGTATTGTCAGGGACAAGCCGGTTATCGGGATATCCACATTGGATATCCTGGCAGAAAATGCCCCGCACGGAAATGGGTTGGTTGTTCCGGCGATAGACGCCAGGAGGGGGCTTATTTATTGCTGTTCTTATAAAAGAGAACGCGGCCTCCTGAAGCGCAAAAGCGAATACCGGCTTTTGAGCCTGGATGAGTTTGTTAAAAAGTTTGCCGACAAGGCGATAATCTTAGGAGACGCAGCAGCCTTATATAAAGATAAAATGCAGGGCCGGATAAAAGGCGCAATTATCCTGGATAAAGATTACTGGTTTCCTAAGGCACATAACCTTATTGAGCTCGCACTGGTCAAAATAAGGGCCAGGAAATTCAGCACGGCGCAGACGGTTAACCCAGTTTATTTATACCCTCAAGAATGCCAGATAAAAGCAAGATAGGTTATCGGCCCACCTGGGCAGAGGTAAACCTTAATAACCTGGAACATAATTTTAAACAGGTGAAGTTGCACCTGCAGCCTCAGACAAAAGTCTTAGTCACTGTAAAGGCTGATGCCTATGGCCATGGTTTAATCCCCGTATCCAAGAGATTAGTTGCCGCAGGAGTGGATTATCTGGGTGTTGCTTCTATCGACGAAGGGATAAAGCTGAGGAAGGAGCTCATAAGAACGCCTATTCTTGTCCTGGGCTTGACTCTTAAGCGGGATATCAATTCGCTTTTTACTTTTGACCTTACGCCTACTATATGCGATTACCAGTCGGCTGCCGCCTTAAGCAGAAAAGCAAGCGCATTAAACAAACATATGCGTCTGCATATCAAAATAGATACCGGGATGGGCAGGATCGGGGTGGCGCATCATGATGCTTTTGATTTAATCAGGAAGATATACAGGCTTAAGTCCATTGCAATCGAAGGCATATTCACGCATTTTCCCTTTGCGGATTCCAACCGCAAGTTTACTGCCTTTCAGGTCAAGCTATTTAACGGCCTGGTCAGTGAATTGAAGAAATGCGGCGTAAGCATACCTTTGGTACATGCCGCCAACAGCGTTGCTTTGATTGATTGTAAGGAGAGCCATTTTACAATGGTCAGGCCGGGCCTTGTGATTTATGGACTGCATCCCAAGCCCGGGTTGGGGATAAATTTAAAACCTGTCCTGAGCCTTAAAACCCGCGTAATCTTTATCAAGCAGGTCCCCGCAGGATACGGTATAAGTTATGGGCATGCATATGTAACCAAGCGTTCAACTTACATTGTTACTTTGCCTATCGGCTATGGAGACGGATACCCGCGTAACCTTTCTAACCTCGGCCCGCTTTTAATCAACGGCAGGAGGTTTTATGTCAGCGGCAGGATTTGCATGGATCAGATAATGGTTGATGTGGGTAAATTTAAACCAAAGCTTACGGATGAAGTGGTC
>JAQUSM010000017.1:0-3372 GCA_028715095.1 Candidatus Omnitrophota bacterium | reverse complement strand
CTGGTAGATAAGACAATTAAATGGCTCATTGACGCAGCCATGGCAGGCATAAACAGGCCGGATTTTCCTATGGCCAGGCATACGGCATCCAGGATATAATAAAGGAATCCTACAATAATGGAGATGCCGATAGAAGCCATGCCTGTGGCGCGCTTGTGCGTCATAAGAGAAAAAGGAATCCCCAGGAGTATGATTATCAGGCTGGTAAACGGCATGGTAAAGCGTTGATAGAGATCTACTTTTAAATTCCGGATTACGGTAGTCGCCCCGCTTTTGGAAACTCTCCACATATAATCCTGCATTTGGCGGATATCCATCAATTCAGGTTTCTGTCTCAGGTTTGCAAAATCCCGAGGGGTTTCGGGTATCGCCATAATTTCTTCTTCGAAATAAGACGGTTCATCGATTACCTGCCCGTTATGGTCAAAATTATATGTAATGCACCGGGAAAATCTCCACAATCCGTCTACGTAAGTCCCTTTATCCGCGACAATCTTTTTGGTCAGGTTCTGGTTATCATCATGCTCTAAGATTGTAATCCCTTCCATGGTCTTGGTATTGATAAAAAATTTACTGATAAAAAACAGCCTGTTTCTTGAGCCGTACATGGAAAGGTTCAAGATCATTTCAGGCCTTTTGATTTTATTAATTTTTGAGTCATCTTCCATTTGCGCCTTGATTTTCTGGTTTTCGGCCAGGGAGGAAGGTACAAACCTGTCATTTACCCAGAATACCAGCATACTGATTAGCAGGCCGAAGATCAGGACATTCCTGGCAATTTCGAATATACTCAAACCGCTTGAGCGCATGGCAATTATTTCATTATTATGATTGAGTTTAGAAAATGTATATACCGTGCTTAAAAGGCAGGCAAAAGGGGACACCTGCACGAACATCACCGGCAAGTAGGAAAGGTAATAACGCGCCAAAAGCATCAAAGTGGCACGGTGTTTTAATATTTCATCCAGGTTAGAAAGCAGGTCAATGGTTATGTAGAGGAAAAGAAAACTGAAGATACAGGAAAAGAATATATAAATAACTGATTTTAGAATATAACGCTCTAGGATGCGCATAGTTTGTAAGTTAAATAAGACCCTATACCGGCGAATATGATGTTGGGGATCCAAAGGGCAATTCCGGCAGGCAGATGCCCTTCGATTGCCAGGGCTTCAGCCCCGATAAGCAGGGGATAGTAACAGATAATAATCAATACGGCTATACCGATATTAATGGATTTCTCGCGCCTGCGCGTAATAATTCCCAGCGATGAACCAAGGAGCATGAATACAAAACAGGAAAAGGCAAGCGCCACCTTTTCGTTAATCTTTGTAATCAGGGGGGCCGGGCTGATTCCTTCTTTTTTAAGCTTTTTTGCCTCTTCTTTCAACTCCCTGATTGTCATCTCTTTGTATTTTTTATCCACAACCTTTTCCTGCATTTGCCCCATATCCAGGTTCATGAAATAAGTGCGAAAATTAAGCTTATAAAAATTAGTGGGGTTTTCCGGGTCAGGTTCGTCGCTTGTGCCGTCAATGAGTTTTAATTTTACGATATTCTTGTCCGGTATGCTGATAAATTCTCCGGCCTTAGCCACAATCGTGCGCGTGGGTTTATCTTCGCCCTGGGGTTCGTAGATGCGTATGTTATTCATGCGGTTTTTCTTCTGGTCAACATGATAGATAAAAAGTATATATTTCGGGAAGGTGTCGATAAATACTCCTTCTTCAAACGCCGCGGTGGGGTTTTTTATCCCCATTTCCTTTAAGGTCTTACGGTAAGCAAAATGCGCGTAGGAAGCTGCCTGGTCATTGAAAAGTACCAGGCCTAAACTTAAAATAATGCTGATGATTAACAGCGGCATGATTAATTTAAGCAGGCTTACGCCGCTTGAGCGTATAGCAATTATTTCATTATCGCTGGAGAGCCTGCCTAAAGCAAGCAATACCGCCACAAGCACTGATATAGGCAGGGTGTAGGTAACTATATAAGGGGTAAGGTAGATAAAGATTTGCAGTACGCTGAAGAAATCCACTCCTTTGTTAATTACCAGGTCGGCAATACGTTTTAGATTCCCGATTAAGACCATAACAAAGGTCAGCACCCCCAGCGATAACAGCAGGGGGGCGAAAAATTCTCTTAATATGTAATTACGCAGGATTTTCATAGTTTTGTTAACTGGCCAGGGTCATCACAAAGATTATTCTTGCTCCGGAATCTTTCAAAGCTTTGGCCGCCTCGCTTGAGGTGGCTCCCGTAGTCAGCACATCGTCGATGAGCAGGATATTTGCGCCCTTGATTGATCCCGGATCCCTGACCGTAAAACTTCTCTCGACATTTTTGCGCCGTTCTTCAAAAGCTAAATCGGTTTGGGTCCTTGTCGGCCTGTTGCGTACCAAAACATCAGGAAGCACTTTTTTGTCAAACTCTTTAGATACCTTTTCGCTCAAGATCTGGGCCTGGTTAAATTCCCTTTCTCTCATCCTGCTTTTATGCAGCGGCACAGGGATGATAAAATCAAGATATTCAATAGGCAGCCGGTAATCTTGAATGAATTCATTCATCAGCCTGCCCAGGGGCTCTCCTAAATAATCCTTGCCGGAATATTTAAACTCATGGATGAGTTTTTTTATTGTCCCCGTGTAGGCGCATGGACTGAACGCCCGGTCAAAATAAAACTTGGATTTCAAACAGCTTGAGCAAATGTTTTTAACTATGCTTAATTTATCCAGCCGCCTGCCGCATGAGGCGCAGAAAGGAGGCAGGTTTCTCTCGAGTTTTTGCCAGCACTGCGCGCAGATTACATCCTCTTCCTCGGCCGGGCATATCCTGTTTTTGCAGGCCAGGCAGAAATTAGGATAAATTAAATCCTTTATGCCTTTAAAGAAGCCGCGCAACATAACGATATGATAACAATGAAAAGTACCTTTGTCAAAGTAATTGACAGTCAGCTGTATCGATAGTAAAATAATATCATGGAAAAAGAAACCAGGGCGCAACTTAAAGCAAAACTGCTGGATTTATTGAACAAAGAAGCCTTAAAACGGGGTAAATTTGTGCTTTCTTCGGGAAAAGAAAGCAATTATTACCTTGATGGCCGCGTAATCACTCTGACCCCGGAAGGCGCCTATCTGGTTGCCAATATAATATTGGATATGGTTAAAGATGAGGTTTTGGATGCTATCGGCGGGCCGACCCTGGGGGCTGATCCTATCGTAGGCGCCCTGGCCGCCTTAAGTTATGTTAACGGGCAGCCAATTAAAACCTTTATTGTGCGCAAGCAGGCTAAAGAACACGGCACACAAAGGCAGGTGGAGGGCCCGGCGCTTAAAAAAGGGGCGCGGGTAATTCTTGTGGATGATGTGGCAACCAGCG
>JAQUSM010000141.1 GCA_028715095.1 Candidatus Omnitrophota bacterium | reverse complement strand
CAATCTCAACTGAAGCAGCCGTTTTATCTTTAGCTTCTTCCATCTCTTTAATCAAATCATCGGGGACAAATACCCCGGCTACATGTTTATTCATAAAACGGGCCATAGCCGCTGATTTTAATAAAACAATCCCCGCCATAATCGGCGTCTTTAAGTGTTTTGTCTTGCCAATAAAATTCTCAAATGTGTTTATGTCATAAACTGCCTGGGTCTGGAAGAATTCAGCGCCGGCGGCAATCTTTTTTTCCATTTTCATAATCTGCGGCTCTAAAGGGTCGGCGCCCGGATTGACCGCCGCTCCAAGGCAGAATTTCGGCGCTTCCCCTTCCAGTTTATGCCCTTTCATGTCCTGGCCGGACTCCAGTTTTCTGGCTACCTGCAATAGCTGCACTGAATCTAGGTCAAAAACCGGCTTAGCTTCAGGATGATCGCCCCGGTTAGGATGGTCTCCGGTTAAGATTGAAACATTCTCTATCCCTAAGGCGGCCGCGGATAATAAATCTGATTGCAGGGCCAGGCGGTTACGGTCACGGCAGGTCAACTGGTAAATCGGCTCAAAACCATTCTGCTTAAGCAGGTAACTTACGGTAAGCGAACCCAGGCGCATTACCGAACTCTGCAGGTCAGTCACGTTTATCGCGTCTGACTTTGAATGGTAAAGCTTTGCCTCTTGAAGCAATTGCTCCGTATGGATACCCTTAGCCGGGCCGACCTCTGAAGTAAGCAGGAATTTCCCCGCCTGAATTTTTTCTTTAAATGTCATAACTTTCCAAGTTTTAGCGGGTCCTGGCCACCCGCTGGTAATAAAATCTTGCTCCATTTAATGTGGATTTTTTAGTAGCGGGTAAATTTGCCTTAAGCGAGAAAATCGGCAGATTCATCGTTGAAGCCTGGCTGCTTCAACTAAATTACGCATCAGCATGGTTACGGTCAGCGGCCCCACCCCTCCGGGAACAGGAGTGATATATGCGGCGCGTTTTTGAGCCGATTCAAACTCCACATCGCCTACGATCTTGGCGCCTGCTTTGTTTATGCCGACATCAACAACAATTGAGCCCTCTTTAATCCAGCCGCCTTTGATCAAACCGGCCTTACCGACAGCTACAATAAGTACCTCGGCCTTTTTTACATGCTCCTCAAGCTTGCCAGCCTTACTGGTGCCGATATGACAGACAGTAACAGTAGCAAATTTATTCAATAATAAAAGCGCAAGCGGCTTGCCCACGATCTGGCTATGGCCGACAACCACCGCTTCCTTCCCGTATAAATCCACTCCGGTAGAATTCAATAATTCCATTACGGCGCTGGCCGTACAAGAAACAAACCTTGTCCGGTTTAAAAAAAGCTTGCCGGTATTTTCCGGATGCAGGCCTTCAACATCTTTAAGCGGCTGGATAATCTCGTCTATTTTCCTACTATCAATATGCTGGGGAAGAGGCATTTGCACAATAATACCATTCACCGCCTTATCCGCGTTAAGCTCAAGAATAGAATCTATTAAGCAGCGTTCAGTAGTATTTTTATCCAGCTGAAAAAGCTTATAAACAATCCCCAGCTCAAGAGCCGCTTTTTCCTGGGATTTTACATAAGAAGCCGCACAGGGGTTATCCCCTACCAGGATACTGGCTAAAACCGGGGCCTGCTTCAAGTTCCGCACCTGGATTTTTATCTCCTGTTTGATCTTTTCAGCAACAGGCCTACCTTCTAATAATTTTGCCAACGCCGGCCTCCGTATTTTTACGAATCTTCTGGATTATCTTGACTTTTTGCCTCAGCTCTTTTCTTATGCCCTGAGCCAGCTTTTTCTGGTCCAGGATTTTTAAGTTAATCTCCACATTAAAACAAGCCGAGACAAAAGCCGATTCCAAGAAAATTGCGGCTATCGCTACATCCGTTATCAAATTGGGGTTACCCTTTTTTATTAATGGCGGGCATAACTTCGCAGCCTCACAACAGAGCCTGGCCAGCATCAACGGCACATCCAGGGCCTTGCGCATATCCTTGCTTTGGTAAGCAACCACATCTAAATCTACCAACCCAAGAAAATCATTTCTTAATTTCTCGGATTTAGCTAATATTTGCTTCAGCTCCGGTTCAAATACAGTATACTTAGGTTTTCCCAAAGTGAAGTTAACCGCCATACTGATTAAGCTCGCAGCCATCGCTGCATTCAAGGCTGCGGCAGAGCCGCCTCCGGGAGCAGAAAGCTTAGCGGAAAGGTCATCCAAATATTTAACTATAGACTGGTTTTTATATTCCATGTTTTTAGATAGTAAAACCGGAATTTAAATCAAAGGCGTCTTTGATCAAATCAATTTCCGGTAAGTCTCCCAAATATAAAAGCGATACTATATCAAAACGCGCCGGGCGCTCCAGTAAATTATTTTCTTTCAAATAACAAATTGCTGCCTTGGAAATCTGCCTTTGTTTTAGCGCACTTACCGCCTCATACGGCTCGCCGAATAACCTTGAGTGCCTGGCCTTAACTTCAACAAAACAAATAACTCCTTTATCCTCTGCGATTATATCAATTTCCCCAAATTTAGTTTTATAATTACGCCTGATGATTTTATAGCCCCGGATTTTTAAGAATTTTACTGCCGCGCTTTCAGCTTGTTTACCAAATTCTATATTTTTTCCAGGCATTTTAAAAAACTCTTACGGTGGATAGCCGAAGGCCCGATTTTTCTTAAGATCAAACGATGTTCGGCCGTGGGGTACCCTTTATGCTTATCAAAGCCATAATCCGGATAAACCTTATGGTATCTTTCCATAAGGGCATCCCTATATACTTTAGCCAAGATGGAAGAAGCGGCAATGCTTAAAGATTTAGCATCCCCTTTCACAATACTCTGATAAGGAAGGCCTAATTTTATGCGCATATTGCCGTCAATAATTATGAATGCGCGCCTTAGCTCTGCGGGGCCTAACTGCCTGGCTAACTTCAAGATTGCCTTTTGCATGGCTAAAATAGTAGCCTGCAGGATATTTATCCGGTCAATCTGGCGATGGCTGACTGAAGCAATTGCGTACAAAGATTTATTTTTTATTTCAAAGAACGCGTTTCGTCTTTTTGCCGGGCTTAATTTCTTTGAATCGTCAATACGGTTATAAAAATTATAACCCTTTAATAACACCGCGGCAGCTACTACCGGCCCGGCTAACGGCCCCCTGCCTGCTTCGTCAACTCCGATCACTAAATCAAACCCGCGTTTTTTTAATTTTCTTTCGTATCGCAGCACTAATTTGCTTTTTCTTCTTTACTCTCTATCTTGGTGGCGTGCTTGCCGATCTTGCTTCTTAAATAATAAAGCTTGGCTCTTTTAACCTTACCCAAACGGATAACCTCAATACGCTCAATACTCGGTGAATATAATGGAAATACACGCTCGATCCCTTCGCCGAAAGAAACCTTTCTGACTGTAAAATTAAGCTTAATCCCTGAGCCGCTTTTGGCAATTACCACGCCCTCAAACGGATGCAGGCGGAATTTGCCATCGGCTTCGGGGATCCTGGTAAGCACCTTAACCGTGTCTCCCACATTAAACTGCGGCATCTCTTTCTTCGTAAAAGCTGATTCAATTGTCTTGATATCCATT
>JAQUSM010000016.1 GCA_028715095.1 Candidatus Omnitrophota bacterium | reverse complement strand
CCTGCTGGAAACTTGCTTCTGCTTTAGCTTGCGGCAACACGGTTATTTTAAAGCCTTCCAGTATTACCCCGGTTACTGCTTTAGAACTAGGCAAGATTATCCATGCCGCAGGCCTTCCTCCGGGAGTAGTAAACATTATTAACGGCAGCGGTTTAAAAATAGGGGAAGAGCTTTGCTCGGATAAACGCGTGGATATGATTTCTTTTACCGGCAGCAATGAGACGGGCAAGCAGATCCTGCAGTATACTTCAAAGAATGTGAAAAAGGTGATTATGGAATTAGGGGGCAAGTCCGCCAGCCTCGTATTTGATGATGTTGATTTAGGGGTCGCGGTGAATAGCTCTTTGACCTCTATTTTCTTAAACCAGGGCCAGATGTGCACAGCTATGTCCCGGATTTTCGTGCAGGAAACTATTTACGATAAATTTCTTGCTGATTTTGTAGAAAAGGCAAAGCGTATAAGGTTGGGCTTAGCAGATGATTTTGAGACTCAGATGGGTCCATTGGTCAATGACGCGCAGCGCAAAAAGGTAATAGCCTATATTGAAAAAGCAAAAGCCGAAGGCGCTAAACTTGCCTGCGGCGGCAAGATCCCGGAAGGCGCAGATTTAAAGAATGGTTATTTCTTTGAACCTGCGGTTTTAGTTGATGTGAATGTGCACTCGCATATATTTAAAGAAGAAGTTTTTGGTCCGGTAGTTTTAATTAATAAGTTTTCAGGTTCAGACGAGGCTGTAATTTTAGCCAATAGCGTGGATTTTGGTTTAGCTGCCTGTATCTGGAGCAGGGATTTATCCCTGGCGCAGGAATTATCCAAGAAAATAAATGCCGGCATTATCTGGATTAATACTTATGGCATGTTTTATAATCAGCTTCCTTACGGGGGATTTAAGCAGAGCGGCTTTGGCAAAGAATTAGGCAGGGAAGGCTTTCTGGAGTATACCCGGCTTAAGAATGTAATATTAGATCAATCCAGCGACGGCAAGCCGCTGGTCAATTACTGGTATGGATTCTAATGGATATAGTTGATATTTTAAAGCAGCGTGCAAAAGAGTACGCGCAAAAGCCGGCACTTATTTTTGGCCAGGAGCAGATTTCTTTTGCCGAGCTCAAAGATAAAGTTTTCTCTCTCGGCCAGGGCCTGCTTAAGCTTGGAGTAAAACGCGGGGACAGGGTCGCAATTTATCTTCCTAATTGGCCGGAATATATTTATAGTTATCTGGCTATCTGGTCCATTGGTGCCTGCTGCGTGCCTTTGGATTTTATGCTTACCGAAGATGAAATAATTTCTTGCCTTAGCCATTGCGAGGCAAAAATTCTTATCACTAAACACAAAGCCAATATTTCATTTGCCCTTCTTAAACAAAGCTTGCCTTTTCTAAAGCATATTATCTCTTGCCGTTTAAGGGAGGAGGAAACTTCAAGCTTTGAAGAGCTGTTGGCAGAAAATCCGAGCACTCCTCCTGAATCAGCGGTTAGGGAAAAAGATTGCGCCATAATCTTTTATACGTCCGGCACAACCGGTAAGCCAAAAGGCGTTTTAATTAATTATCTGCAACTGGATGCCCCTCCAAAATCAATGGCCTTCTTTGTAAATGCTGATTTAACTTCTAAAGATACTACCCTTTGCGCCCTGCCCTTTTCGCACTTAGGCGGTTTAATCTATATCCAAAATACAATTACTTTCGGCCTGACACTGGTGTTGATGGAGCGTTTTATGCCTTTGGATTTCTTAAGGCATGTGCAGAATTATAAAGTTAATTTCTTCTGGATTGTCCCCTCGATGTACTATGCGCTGCTGCAATTAAAGGAGTTTGAAACCTTTGATTTGTCCAGCTTGCGTTGGATCGTTACTTTTGGGGCATCGAGTTCTCCCGATGCCCTGCGCAGGTTCCATCAGTTTTGTCCCAAGGCCCATCTTCTAAACGGCTGGGGCTTAACCGAGACCAATGCTCCGACGGTAGTCTTGCCCATGGGTTCTAAGAATATTGAAAGCGTGGGCAGGCCGGCTCCCTGGATCAAGGTAAAGATTTTTGATGATCAGTCCCGGGAGCTTAAAGTAAATGAAATAGGGGAGGTCGTGGTAAAAAGCTGGGTGGTTACCGACGGTTATCTTAAAGATGAAGGATTGACCCGCCAGACTATCCGCAATGGCTGGTTTTATACAGGCGACCTGGGCAGGTTTGACGCAGAAGGGTTCCTCTATATTGTCGGCAGGAAAAAAGAGATGATTAAGGTTGGAGGCGAGATTGTTTTTGAGCCGGAGGTAGAGTCGGTTTTATTGAGGCACCCGGATATCGCAGAAGCCGCGGTAGTGGGGGTATCTGATAAGCTGCGGGGAGAGCTGCCCAAAGCTTTTTTAGTGTTAAAAGAAGGGAAAAATATCACGGAGGAGGATTTACGCTTTTTCTTACGCCAGCACCTGGCGCATTTTAAGATTCCGCATTATTTTGAATTTTGTACGGAACTTCCCAAGAACCGCACCGGTAAAATTGATAAAGAAAAACTTAGGGCCCGCCCCTAAGATACTATCATGCAGGACATTAAAGAATTAAGTTTAGGAGAATTGGAAGAAAAATTGCTTTCCTGGGGGAAGCCGAAATACCATGCCAGGCAGATATTTTCCTGGATTTATCAGAAAGGTTCTTATGATTTTAACAGCATGAGCGATTTGCCGGCGGCCTTAAGGGGGATTCTGGCGGATGAATTCTATGTTTTGGGCTTAAGCCTGGCGGATTTGAAGAAATCTGCCGATGGTACAGTTAAATTTCTGTTTGAGTTAAATGACGCTAACCTGATTGAGGCAGTAAATATTCCCACAGCCAAGCGTGCAACCGGATGTATTTCTTCGCAGGCAGGCTGTAAATTTGCCTGTGAATTTTGCGCCAGCGGCCTTAAAGGATTTAAACGAAATTTGACCAGCGGAGAGATTTTGGATGAGGTGCTTTATTTAAAGAATAACCTCAAGGATGCCCAGCTTACCCATATTGTATTTATGGGCACAGGCGAGCCGCTGGATAATTACGATAACCTGTTAAAGGCTATCAGGATAATTAATTCTGCCGATGCTTTTAATATCGGCGCCAGGCGTATTACTATCTCTACCTGCGGAGTTATCCCGGGTATAAAAAGGCTGCAGGAGGAAGATTTGCAGGTAGAGCTTTCCATATCTTTGCATGCTGCCGATGATAATCTGCGTTCAAGAATAATGCCGGTTAACCGGAAGTATCCTTTAGGGGATTTAATCAAATGCTGCCAGGAGTATGTTGAAAGGACAAACCGCCAGATTACTTTTGAATATATTTTAGCCAGGGATCTGAATTCTGATTATTCTGCCGCGCAAAAACTAGTTGCGCTATTGAAGAATTTAAGGTTAGCCAAAGTTAACCTGATTCCGGCTAACCCAATCCCCAAATCTAAGATTATCCCGCCCTCTGAATCAGAGGTGCGCTTATTTAAGGATTATTTGTTTAAGGCCGGCCTTAATGTTACGTTAAGGAAGGAGCGGGGACAGGATATTAATGCTGCCTGCGGGCAATTAAGGTTAAAATATGAACAGGATTAATCTGGGATTCTTAGTAATTGTTTTGAGTATTGTTTTATCCGGCTGCGTAAAGCAGGAGATAAAAAATCTTGACGCAAAAGGCAGCGGGATCATTTGTTTCGGAGACAGCATTACTTTTGGCTATGGGGTAAACCCCGGAGAGGATTATCCCACGGCCCTGGGGAGGATGGTTAAGCTGCCGGTAATTAATGCAGGCATGGATGGGGATACCAGCTTTGCCGCCTTAGAACGCTTGAATCAGGATGTTTTAAGCAAGAAGCCCCGGCTGGTTATTGTGGAATTCTGCGGGAATGATTTCCTGAAAAAGATACCAAAAGAGAAAACGGTTAATAACTTAAGCGAAATTATTGACCGTATCCAGGCACAGGGGATAATGGTGGCTTTGATGGATATAAGTGCGGGTATGTTTTTCAGGGAGTACAGGACGGCTTTTAAGAAGCTTTGTGATGAGAAGCAGGCAATATTTATCCCGGTAGTTTTGAGTAAAATTATTACTAACCCCGCGATGAAGAGTGACTTTTTCCATCCCAACGCTCGGGGATATAAGGTTATAGCCGGCCGGGTTTATAAAGCGATATCCAAATATATTAAATAGGGAGTTTTCCTGAAAAATGAAGAAAATAAGCTTGACCCAAATGAAAGGAAAACAAAAAGGGATTATCCTGGAAATATCCGGAGGGCCTGGTTTACAGAATAAATTTATGAGTATGGGGATTTATAAGGGCAGGGAAATTACAAAAATCAGCCATATCGGCCTAAAGGGTCCGGTTGCGATTAAGGTGGGCAGGAGCGTTCTGGTGTTGGGCCATGGGGTAGCCAATAAAATAGTGATTGAAAGCCATGATTAAGAAAATTTTCTTAGTAGGTAATCCTAACGTCGGTAAGAGCGTGGTTTTTTCACGCCTTACGGGAGTGCAGGTTATCTCTTCCAATTATGCCGGCACCACGGTTGAGATCATGCGCGGGGTCCTCAAGCTTGAGGACCAGGAGATTGAAGTCATAGATCTGCCGGGCACATATTCGCTTGAGCCGGCCTCCAAGGCAGAAGAGGTTGTGGTGTCCTTGTTGAACGAGCCTGCAAAGGAGGAAATAGCGGTAATTAACATAGTCGATTCTACCAATCTGGAACGTAATCTTTATCTGACTTTGCAGCTTCTTGAGGCGGGCTTGCCGGTAATTGTTTGCCTGAATATGTGCGATGAAGCAGAACACCATGGGGTAAGCATTGAAATAGACAGCCTGGAGAAGCTTCTTGGGGTTGCAGTTGTGCCGACTTGCGCCATAACCGGCTCAGGTATAAAAACCCTGCTTGAGAAAATAAAAGATATAAAAAACAAACCCAGGGAAAAATCAAGCCATAGAGACCGCTGGCAGGCGATAGGTTTAATTATAGAACAGGCGCAGCGTTTAACGCATCGGCACCACAATTTGCGGGAGGTCTTAGAGGATGCTTCAGTCAGGCCATTTAGCGGGGCCCTCATTGCCATTGGCGTTATGCTGGCTTCTTTTGAAGTTGTGCGTTTTATCGGCGAGAATCTGATCAGCAGGATAGCCGATCCCATATTCCTTAATTTTTATCAGCCGCTCTTAATTAAACTAAGCCCGATTCTTGGGGATGAGAGCTTCCTTCATCATTTGTTAATCGGTGATTTAATCAACGGTAAAATTGATTTTAAACAATCTCTGGGTTTATTAACCACCGCTCCCTATATTGAATTTGCCATGGTTTTGCCTTATATAATTTCCTTTTATTTTGTTTTAGGCCTGTTGGAGGATATCGGTATTCTGCCGCGGCTGGCCATGCTTCTAGACAACCTTTTGCATCATATCGGCTTGCATGGTTTTGCGATTATCCCGGTGCTTTTAGGTTTAGGCTGTAATGTCCCGGGGATTTTAGCTACACGCAACCTGGAATCCAGGCGTGAGCGTTTTATTGCCGCAACGCTGATTTCTATCGGCGTGCCTTGTGTAGCGTTACAGGCAATGATTTTTGGGCTATTAGGTAAATTCTCCGGGTTCTATGTTACGGGGGTATATTTGGTGCTGTTGGTTATTTGGGTGGTCTTAGGCGTGATTCTCAACCATACTGCCAAAGGGTACAGCCCGGAGCTTTTGGTTGAGATTCCTCCATACCGGATTCCTGCTTTATCAACGTTGTGCAAAAAGCTGCTCTTGCGTATTAAGGGGTTTATAATTGAAGCTGCGCCGCTGGTTTTATTGGGTGTTTTAATCATTAACGTGCTTTTATATTTTAAATTATTTGATTTGTTTACAGGGTTATTTGCCCCGGTAGTCAAGGGGCTTTTTGGTTTACCCAAAGAATCAGTGGTTGCTTTAGTTATGGGCTTGTTCAGGAAGGATGTGGCAGTAGGCATGCTTATGCCGTTGGCTTTAAGCGTCAAGCAGTTATTTATAGCTGCCGTGCTTTTGGCCGTATCTTTTCCTTGCGCAGCCACTTTCGTCGTATTCTTTAAAGAGCTGGGGTTAAGGGATCTACTCAAGGCTACCTTGATCATGTGCGTTGTTGCTTTGGTTACCGGGACCCTGTTGAATTTTGCTATTCGCTGATTATCTTTTTCCCTTCCGCTGCCGGATGCATATAAATATTTTGATGCGCAAAATACAAATGAAGAAGATTATAATAATAATTTTGTTTTGCCTCGGAGTGTTTTTAGCAGACGCGCAGGCGCGGGAATCCACCAAGCCTGTATTGCACCCGGCCAGTTACTGGCAGGTTATAAAAGAGACTACCTTGCAATGTCTTTTGTGCCCGCGTAAATGTATTCTTGCTCCCGGACAGCGCGGCGTCTGCACCGTGCGCATAAACAAAGAAGGCAAGCTTTATAGCCTTGGATATGGAAACCCGGTAGCTATCCATATTGACCCTATTGAGAAGAAACCTTTTTTTCATGTTTCTCCCGGTTCCTCAGTTTATTCCCTTGCTGTTGCCGGTTGCAATATGCGTTGTGTATTCTGCCAAAATTGGCAGATATCCCAGTCCAGGCCGGATGAAGCCCAAAGTTACGACCTCCCTCCGCTTGAAGCAGTTAATCAGGCCATAGAAAACAATTGCCGTTTTATCGCTTATACATATACCGAGCCGACAGTATTTTATGAATATATGCTCGATATCGCAAAATTGGCTCGCGCCAGAGGCTTAAGAAATACAATGCATACCTGCGGTTATATAAACCAGGAACCCCTGAAAGAGCTGCTTAAATACATGGATGCAGTTAATGTGGACCTCAAGGGTTTTTCCGGTGAGATTTACGCTAAAATCGGAGAAATGGCGCAGCTGGAGCCGGTTTTGGAAACTCTTAAAACAATCAAAAACTCAGGGGTATGGCTTGAAATAACCTGCCTGATTATTCCGGGATTAAATGACGAAACTGCTAAGATTAAGGAAATGTGCTTATGGATAAAGGAAAACCTGGGGGAGGAGGTGCCGGTTCATTTCAGCCGCTTTATGCCGGCTTTCCGGTTGATGAATCTCCCGCCTACTCCTATTGAAAAAATCGAAGAAGCATATAAAATCGCCAAAAACACAGGATTAAAATATGTTTATGTAGGTAATGTCCCCGGGCATCCGGGGGAAAGCACATATTGCCCGCGATGCGGAAAAATTGTCGTAAAAAGAATAGGATATGAGATTTTAGAGAATAACATTAAAGACGGAAAATGTGTTTTCTGCGGTAAGGAAATATCCGGCAGATGGGATTTTTAACTTATCTTCAGCTTTTTGGCATTGGTTTAAGTTTTGGTGTTTCAGGGCCATGTTTTTTATCCTGCACGCCTGTTTTTATTACATATCTTGCAGGAAGAAAACTTAAATGGGGCCAGGGATTAATAGAGGCATTGATATTTCTCTCTGCCAGGTTGTTTGCCTACCTTGTTTTAGGATATCTTGCCGGAGTATCGGCAACCTTACTTAAGCAATTCGCTAACTCCGGTTTTTCCTCATTTTTAAAACCCTTAGGAGGCGTAATTGTCATTATCCTGGGGGTTCTCATCCTGTTCAGCAGAGATCCGGGGTATTGCGATTGTAAGTTCTCGACGAATAAAACGCTGACCTTTAGCAGCCTGTTTATTCTGGGTTTTACAATAGGTATATTCCCCTGCGCACCGCTTTTGGCGCTGCTTTTTGAAATTACAATTATCTCCAAAACCGCCCTTGACGGCCTGCTTTGCGCTCTCTCTTTCGGCTTAGGTACATTTATTTCAGGTTTTATGATTATCGCCGGGTTATCGGGAATAATCAGCCGCCTGCCGGGAAAAATCTTAAAATCAAATTTAAGCTTATCGGTATTCCGTATTATCTGTGCTTTACTTTTAATTCTACTGGGACTAAACCTTATATTCTAAGGATATTTAAAATGACAGTCTTGTTTTCAATTTTTTTAATCGGTTTTACCGCTATGTCGGCGCAGATTGTTATCATGCGCGAATTCCTGATTGTTTTCTACGGCAACGAACTGTCTATTGGTTTTATCCTCGGCAGTTGGCTTATGTGGGGAGCGCTGGGTAGCTGGTTTTTAGCAAGGTTTGCCGATAGAGCTAAATCAAAGCTGGATTTATTTTCAATCAGCCAACTTGTTTTAAGCTGCCTTCTAATATTAAGTATCCTGGCGGTCAGATCAGTAAAGTTTTATTTCAGGCTTGCTCCCGGTGAGATTGCCGGATTTATGCCGATGATTATATCCAGCTTTATTATCCTTGCGCCAATCTGCATGCTCATGGGGTTTATGTTCTCTTTGGGCTGCCGGATATATCAAACAAAATCCGCTGAAATGGCCAATAATATCGGTATGGCTTATGCCTGGGAGTCTGTCGGCGCTCTGCTTGGCGGGACGCTGTTAAGTTTTGTTTTTATCCGCCTTTTGGATTCCATTACTATCGTTGTAATTCTTGGTTTGTTGAATATTTTCGCAGCCCTCTGTTTACAGTGGAAACTAAAGACAAGGAAAACCAGCGTGCTGTTGGCGGGGGTATTAATATTTATTTTGATTGCGGATTGTGTTTTATGGTTTTCTGGAAGATGGAGCAGCCTTGACGAGTATTCACGCAAAAGACAGTGGCAGGGGTATGATATCCTGGAAGACAGGAATTCAATTTATGGCAATATTATGGTAACAAAAATGGATAATCAGTATTCTTTTTTTGATAACGGATTGCATCTTTACAGCGTGCCGGATAAGCTGGCTTGCGAGCAGGCTGTGCATTTTGCGCTGCTTGAACATAATGACCCCAGGGATTTACTTTTGGTAGGAGGCGGCGTGGGGGGCCTAATTGGCGAAATGCTTAAATATCCAATAAGAAGCGTTGATTACCTTGAGCTCGATCCTGTTATTGTAGAAATGGCTGAAAAATACCTTCCCGCTAGGGATTATGAGCCTTTAAAGAACGCAAAAGTTTCAATTTACAATTTGGACGGCAGGTTTTTCATTAAAACTACACAAAGAAAATATGATTGTGTAATTACGCATCTGGGAGACCCCTATACCGCTTTGATAAACAGGTTTTATACCGTTGAATTCTTTAAAGAAGTAAAAAATATTTTAAATGAAGGAGGGATTCTTTCCTTTGCCTTAAGTTCTTCGGAAAGCTACATCAGCCCTGAACTGGCAGAATATTTAAGCTCTGTTTATTTCGGCCTGAAAGAGGTGTTCAGGGATGTTTTAGTTATTCCCGGGGACACCGCGTATTTCTTGGCCTCTGATAAAGCAGGCACTCTCACCCGGAATTATAATATTTTGATGGATAGGGCAAGAAAAAGGAACTTGAACTTAAAATACGTACGGGAATATTATCTATTCTCTGAATTATCTCCACAGCTTATGGCTTACACTGAAGGGGTGTTGCTGCAAGGAAGGCAAGTTAGGCTAAACCATGACTTCCGGCCGAGCACTTATTATTACAATATGACCTTTTGGGCTAAACGTCTTGGCGGTCCGGTTTTTGAAAAGATGCTTGAAACATTCAGCTTCGGGAGGGCGCTTATTGCTGTATCCGGTATTTGTGTGTTGATTATTCTGACGGGCTTATTCGGGATACGCAAAAGCAAAAATTTTTATAAACAGGGCAGCCTTATGGCGCTTATGTGTGCGGGTTTTTCCTCAATGGCTATCCAGATAATAATATTACTAACCTTTCAGATTATTTATGGTTATGTTTTTTATAAAATCGGGATCCTGCTTACGGTTTTTATGGCAGGTTTGGCCGCAGGCAGTTTTTGGATGACAACTTTGATGAAACGGCTTAAGAAGCCGCTAAATATTTTAATAGGATTAAATTCCTTGTTCTCTATTTTATCACTGACGCTTCCTGCATTTTTTTCCTGGTTATCAACTTCCGGAAAAGAAATTGTATTTCAAGCAGGAGCAAGTATTATATTCCCGTCATTGTCGGTTATCGCCGGCTTGCTTGCGGGTGCGCAGTTCCCCATTGTGAATAAAATATACCTGGGGCAAAAACAGGAGGAGGCAGGCCAAATTGCCGGATTGACCTACGGGATTGATTTATTAGGTTCTTGCCTTGGGGCGTTGCTCAGCGGTATATTCCTGATCCCTGTCCTTGGAATATCCTGGAGTTGTTTTATAGTCGCGGCTATAAATTTTTCTGCCTTAATAGTATTGCTCCTGGGCAGGGACAGGTTCTAAATAATTATTATGCCGAAGAAGGGAGTTGAACCCTTACGAGGTTGCCCTCATCGGTTTTTGAGACCGACGTGTATGCCATTCCACCACTTCGGCAGGATTTTTTTAGGTTGACGTCGTCTATTTTATATTCTAAAATAGCAAAGGTCAATAGATTAATTTTTAATAAACCTTAGTTTATCTTTTTGGGGCTGTAGCTCAGCTGGGAGAGCACTTGCATGGCATGCAAGGGGTCAGGAGTTCAATCCTCCTCAGCTCCACTTTTTATTATTGCCTCTCCGATTGTTCATGATCCAGAAAACAGGGAGGAACCATCGCAGGAAGCTTAAGATAATTTAGCCCAGTTATTAATCGCATAGCTGGGCATTTTATTTAAAAAGGAGCGCAGCAATGAAGAGGATTATTTGTTTAATTACATTTATATTGTTCGTTTCAGGATGCGGGCAAAATAAGCCGGCAGCAGAAATATCCACCGGAGTAAGTGATAATGAAATCGTTATCGGTTCTTCTGCCGCCCTGGGAGGATTCGCGGGTTTTTTGGGCACTCAGACAATCCATGGCTCTCTGGCTTATATTAATGAAATTAATGCCGGTGCAGGCATACACGGAAGGAAAATTAGGCTGATCAGCACGGATGATCATTATAATCCGGCCGAAACAGTCACAAATACCCAGAAATTAATAGCCCAGGTTGGGGTTTTTGCTTTGTTTGATTATGTGGGTACCCCTACGACAGCCCAGGTTGTGGATATTGTCCATAAAGCGGAGATTCCGCTTCTTGGAATTTTCTCGGGAGCGGAAATATTCAGGACTCCTTACAGGCCGTATATATTTAATGTCAGAGACTCATACTATGCGGAAGCGGAAAGCGCCATCAGTTATTTTGTCGACAAGATGAATTTAAAGAAAATAGCCGTTTTATACCAGGAGGATACTTTTGGGGTCTCGGTTCTTTCGGGAGTACAGTTGGCTCTCGAAAGGAGAGGTATGCGTACGGTTGCTACAGAGACCTTTGCCAGAGGGGCAATGAATGTAGAGCAGGCAATGCTGAATATTAAATTAAGCGAAGCTGATGTTGTGATAATGGTCGGCACCTACTCTCCTTTGGCTAAATTCGTTAAGATATCAAATGACGCCGGATTCAGGCCTTATTTCCATACCGTATCATTCGTCGGCTCAGAGGCATTCGCCAAAGAGCTTATCCAGATACAGAAAATAAAGCCGTCGGACTACAGCAAGATTATTGTAACGCAGGTAGTGCCAGACCCTTTCCTGGAAGAGCTCTCAGGAGTCAGGGAGTACAGGGAATTGGTAAAGAAATATTTTCCGAATGATGAACCTAATTATGTGGCTTTAGAGGGTTTTATAAACGCCAAGGTATTGGTGAAAGCGTTAGAAATTGCCGGAGTTGACTTAACAAGGGAAAAATTTATAGAAGCGCTTGAATCAATGCATAATGTCGATATCGGGATAGGAAAAGAAATTACCTATAGCGTTTTGGGGCATCAGGGGTTAAAGGGGGTTTATTATTCAAAGTTATCGGAGGATGGTAAATTCAGGGTATTTAATCAGGTAAATGTCGTTTTAGGGTATAAAGATGAGACTAACCCATAAGATTATTTCAAGTTTTATCCTTGTAATAGCCGTATTATCCATAGTTAATATTTTTTCCGTTATCTATGCGATCAACCATAGTCAGGAAGAAAAACTGAAGACTGAGGAAGTCCTGTTTGCTCAAGACCTTGCCGATCGCTTTGTCAGGGACATAGTGGAAGACAAGGCTGAAACCTTAACCGATACTTTATTCAAAGACAAGAAATTGCGGGAGGAGATGATAGAATATATCCTTGTTTTTGATAAGAAAGGATACCTGCTATCGAATACTTACTTGGAAGCTATTCCAAAGCAGCTTTTAAAGTTAAATAATCAATTTAGCCGTAAAGATAATTTCCGATTGCAGAAAATTATTAACAGAAGAGTATTCGTTTATGATATTGCGGTTCCCGTAAGAGAAGGTATCGAGCAGGTTGGGGCTATTCACATAGGTTTTAAGGGGGTTTATATCCTTAAAACTATCAAGGAGGCCCTGTCTCCGGCGTTAGTTGGTGTGTTATTTATTATAGTGGTGGCGGTTTTGTTCGGGTTGTTTATTTCAAAAACAATAGTTAACCCAATCAGCAAGCTCAGGGATGCCGTGGCTAAAATCGGCGCAGGCAGCCTTGAAACCAGGGTAGTTATCAAATCAGCCGATGAGATCGGAGCTTTGGCCGGGTCATTTAATAAAATGGCCTCACGCTTAGAAGAAACAACCGCCTTGATGGTGCAAGCAGGAAAATTTGAAGCAATCGGCAAATTAGCCAGCGGCGTTGCCCATGAAGTAAAGAACCCGCTGGGGATCATATTGCAGGGGGTAAATTATTTAGAAGGGGTAATCCCTCCTGAAAATAAGGATGCATCCGAAGTCTTTCAGCTGATGAAAGATAATATCGTAAGGGCGGATAATATTGTGCGGATGCTCCTGGATTTCTCAAGGGTTGATGAGTTGTATATGCAGCCTGAGAATGTCAGCATTTTAATGGACAATTCATTGCTGCTGGTCAAGCAGATTGCCAGACTGGGTAATATTGAGATTGTAAAGGAATATCAGGCGGGGATCCCGAAGATTATGGCTGACAAGGGCAAGTTAGAGCAAGTTTTTATAAACCTATTCACGAATGCTTTTCATGCAATGCCCGGAGGCGGCAGGCTTACTTTACGTTCGTATCTGTGCCGGTTCGCCGACTCCGCGTATAAAGGGGATAAAACGAAGAATGATTATTTTTCCCCTGATGAGGAAGTTGTGGCTGTTGAAATTGAAGATACGGGCCAGGGGATCAGCGAGGAGAACCTTAAAAAAGTTTTTGAGCCATTTTTTACTACCAAGGGGCCTGGAAAGGGCACCGGCTTGGGGCTTTCGGTTACAAGTAATATTATCAAGTTGCACGGGGGGATAGTTGAAATAACCAGCCAATTGGCTAAAGGCACAAAAATAAGCTTATGGTTTAAGACTGCTAAATCTGGATAAGGGAGCTCATTATGAAAAAGAAAGTGTTGGTTGTTGACGACGAAACAGCTTTCCTGAGAATACTAAAATTAAATTTGGAGGGGACAGGTAACTATGAAGTGTTGACTTTACCGGGAGCTGAGGATATCTTGGCTCAAGTGAGCGCGTTTAAACCGGATATCATATTGCTGGATATTATTATGTCCGGGACAAAA
>JAQUSM010000140.1 GCA_028715095.1 Candidatus Omnitrophota bacterium | reverse complement strand
TGGTAGAAGTAGCGTTTTCTAGGGTGGCCATAGGCTTAATAAAAATAAACAGGAGCACGCAAAACATGAATAAATAACTCCAGAGAATCGAGAAATCTGTTTCCTTGGCAGATCTCCATAAAGCTGTCAAAAAACCTATAAGAAAGATAGCTAGGCCTATTTGGGTGTTAAAGAACAAAAAATCTATTATTGACTTAGCGTTAACCAAGCCGATAACTTCAAAAGCTGCTTCTGTAGGTGATATGCCTGTGGGGATCATTTTCTTTAGCCTCTTATATTCTTAATATTGCCCTTGCAAATAAATAAAAAATCCTCAGGCTTATATAGCTTGAGGACATAATAATTTTTTACTTTGTATCGTAAATTCTAAATAGCTATCGTACTGATGTTCAAGTGTCGTAGCTTGTCCATCAGCTTTGAACGCACATCAATGCTCGTTTGGGCTTCATTCCAGATTAAGTCGCTTAGATCCCAGCTCAAACCAACATCCCAGTCAATGCTATCCTGGCCGTGGCGCAAAATATCATCTTCATTCTTAGTTGATGAGCCGGTCTCCCAATGCCAAAGATCAGTTGAGTTACGGTCTAACCCAATGTTTACCTGCGGCAATAACGCTTTTTTCGCCGCCCTTCTTCTCCATTGAGTTATCTTTTCCGGGCTTACTTCAGCATATTCTATTGCCGCTTTTTGCACATCCGCTATCTTCGGCTCATACTTGAGAAGCTCCTGGCACATAACCTGGCCGGAAATAGCGTAAGGATTTTTCCTGCTGGTTTTAAATATTCCTTTTTCTCCCGCGGCATAAATATCCCCCTTGTCATCTAAAGCAATGTAATTTAATCTTCCCGAGTCTAAATCAAAAGAAATCTCTTTCCAGCGGCCATCCTGATAGAGAAACACGCCCGAACGACTAAGCCCAAAAATCACGGAATCAACAGATAAACAGAGCATTCTTACATCATGATCCAATAAACCATATTCGCCTAATTTGCTCCAGGTTTCACCTTGATCCAGGCTTTTATAAACTCCTTTAGCACCGGAAAAATAAACACAATTAACATCATTCATACCGGCCTTTACAAAATGTATATCGGATAAGCCTGTTTGCTCATCAGTTTTTCCAATATCAGCATCCTCCGGCTGGTTATCTTCTTTAAGATAACCCACAAAAACCCTTTTCCAGCTTCCCCCGCTGTCCAGAGATTTAAATATTCCGCAGGCAGCAGCCAAGTAAATAACCTTACTCAACCTGGGGTTAAAATCAATATTAAAAATAGCGGAATTCTTTATTTCACCGTTTTCTTTCCTCCAGGTCCGGCAGCTATCATTACTTATAAAAAGCCCCGCCCTTGTCCCAACAAAAACAGCATAAGGAGTAACCAGCACAGCAGCGCACTGGCTCTCTTTGTTATTTTTACCCCGGAATACTCTTTCCCAGCGTTCGCCTAAATCCCTGCTGCGGTACAAACCGTTATCCGTGCCCGCATAAATAACGTTTAAGCCGGAAGAAGCAAACACCAAAGCATTAATATTATTTAATCCTCCTCTTATAGATAAGACCCTGCGCCAACTTTTACCCGCATCCTCACTCTTCATTATACTTCCCGCGGCGCCTGCGAAAATAATACTATTATCCTCCGGATTTACCAAAACAACCTGCGCTTTAAGATTACCCCTGCTTAATTCCTCCCAGGCAAAATCCTGCGCCAAAAGGGAGCCTGCCGGGATAATTAACCAGGCAATTACAAAGCTAATAACTTTCTTCCACATTTTACACCTCCTGGCATAATTGACGCAGGAGGAGAAGAAATCTAACCAAAAAAAAGAGCGTCCCTGAAAAAGGACGCTCTTTCATTTCAAGATTATTGCCTTTTACCTACCAGAGCAAAGCCCTTATCTTATCATCCGCTGTTTTCCAGGCATATTCCGGTTTCATCGCCGGCTTAGTATATGAGGGAATAGGAAAAGTGACCGTATCATAGATTCCGGCCAGGCCGCGGATAACACTAGTGATTGTTCCATTAACCACTCCTATACTGGCTCCAGCCGCAGGATCCTGCTCATTAGAAACCCTTGCTACTTCAGCAGGCAGCTCCATCCAGCATGTAGCCATATTAATTATCCCGCGTTCAAGCTTATTAATCGGAGTGCCCCCATAGGGGATTCGATCACGGTCAATCTCCATAACAGGAGAAGGATAATCAACCTCGCTGTCAGCTCCATAATCATAACAATATCCAACTGTCAAGCCCCCAAAGATCAATACGAGTACGCTTAGAATCAAAATCAGGTTTTTCATTTGTCCCCTCCTTGCTTAATCCCTATCCTGCCTAATTGATATGATAATTTCTCTTTAAAAGACTTGGCTGAATCTATTTTTTCACCGGATATACCTGCCTCCATGGCAAAATCAATAAGAGCGCGCAGGATATCATTATAAGAAAGCTTATGGCCGGTAGAAAACAAGGCATCTTTGCCTAATTTATCAAGATAATCCATCTCCTGGCGGCCTAACATGGTGATTACTCTATGCGTAGTTACCTGACCCTTGCTATCTTGCATATTTAACCACCTCCTTAACGGCGGATCCCAAATAACGGCATACCCTCAAATAATCTCAATGCCTTAAGAAAATTCATATGCTTTTTATGCTGCTTCTTGGCTTTTGCCAAGGCCCTATGTAAAATCTTTTTCATCTTAACCCCCCTTTCCCTGAATTGAGTCCCCTATAAACAAAAAACCCTAAAAGGCATATTTTAGGGTTTTATCCCTACTTGGCAACCCCGCTTTCCTCTTTTAAGAGGACCGGAAGCTTTGCGCCCCAGCATTACTGCTGGTTAGCCTTTTTCATTAGGTGTGTTAAAATACCAAATTGTCAAAATGTCAATTTACACATAAATATAACATATTTTGAGCTA
Source organism: Candidatus Omnitrophota bacterium (assembly GCA_028715095.1). GTDB lineage: Bacteria > Omnitrophota > Gorgyraeia > Gygaellales > Profunditerraquicolaceae > UBA6249. Next base: position 720 of record JAQUSM010000140.1, on the reverse strand, counting down.
TTTTTCAAGCCCCCCCCATGATCCCACAAAACTCATTAGAATATCCTAAAATCTTTTAATCAAGTCTCCGGCAACTTTTTTACCTGCCAAAAGCATCCCGCCGAATATCGGGCCCATGCGCGGCCCGCCGAATACGGCGTTTGCGCACATGCCACAGGCATATAAACCGGGACAAATCTCCTTTGAATTCTTCACGATTGTTTCTTCCCCTGCCTCTGCCCACATAGATTCTTCTCCCAGGGTTTTTCCGGTTTTAGTCTTAAGCCTTATCCCTGACTTTCTTTCAACGATACGAGCTACCTCTGCCGGATGCCCCGTTGCATCAACAACGACCTTAGCGCGCATAGTAATTGGGTCAACATGCAATTTCGCCATTTCAACCGCGCTCCAATTCAATACTAATCCTTTCACTTTATTACTGCGCACCATTACGTCTTCAACACTCATCAGATTAAAGATTCTTAGCCCTGCCTTTACCGCTTTAGAGCAGATGGTTGAAACAGATTCAATGGAATCAGCTAAGTAATAACCTTCCTCATAACGCCTGCTTTTAATGCCAAATTCATCAAGAATACCCTTGGCTTTCTCCTGGACCACTATTTCATTAAACATGATCCCGCCGCCCCACATGCCGCCGCCAACCGAAAGCTTCCTTTCAAAAAGTACTACATTTTTGCCTGCCTTAGCCAGATAATAGCCGCATACCATACCGGCTGGGCC